>JALUEA010000088.1 GCA_027053135.1 Candidatus Altimarinota bacterium | reverse complement strand
GGATATAAAGAATAAATAGTATTTTACTGAAAGTATTTCTGTGATAAATATGTTTTTAATTCATTGATATGTACTCGTTCTTGTTGCATTGTATCTCGATCTCGTACGGTAACGGAATTATCTTCTTTTGTATCGTAATCAATAGTAACACATACAGGAGTACCAATTTCATCTTGTCGCCGATACCGTTTTCCAATTTGTCCTCCATCGTCGTACTCGCATACTCCAAATATTTGGAGTTCATGGAGAATTTCTTTTGCAATTTCTGGAAGACCGTCTTTTTTCATAAGTGGTAATACCGCAATTTTTACCGGTGCAATTGCAGGTTTTAAGTGTAATACCGTTCGAGTTGTTCCATCCTCAAGTGTTTCTTCTTCGTATGCAGAAGTGAGAATAGCTAAAAAGGTACGTCCAACTCCAAATGTTGGTTCTAATACATGAGGTGTATAGACTTCATTTGTTTGAGGATCTCGATATTCCAGTTTTTTCCCAGAAAATTCTTGGTGTTGCGATAAATCAAAATCGGTTCGATACGCACATCCATATAATTCTTTTTGTCCAAATGGAAAATCAAACTCAATATCAAATGTTCGTTTTGAGTAATGTGATAATTTTTCTGGAGCATGTTCTACTTTATGGCATTTCTCTTTATCGAGTCCAATAATTTCACACCAGTGGTTAATATCTTTTTCCCATGCTTCAAACTGTGCGTTAACATGGTTTCGAGATTCTGTATCCCAATCATTGATGTGTTTTTTATTCATTAAGTCAGCTTTGTTTTCTGACCAGTTTTTAGGGGGAGTAAAAAAGTATTCGATTTCCATTTGTTCAAATTCGAGTTGTCGAAAAATAAAATTTCCAGGAGTTATTTCATTTCGAAATGCTTTTCCAATTTGAGCGAGTCCAAATGGTATCTTGGCACGAGTAGTATCAATAACATTTTTAAATTCTAAAAATATTGCTTGAGCAGTTTCTGGTCGTAAATATACAAAATTTTCTTCTTCATTTTTTCCTGTTTTACTTAATTCAGTTTTAAACATGAGATTAAATTTTCGTGCATTAGTTAGATTGGTACTTTTACATTTTGGACACGGTAAATTATTATCTTGGATAAGTTTTGTAATTGCTTCATCACTCATTCCTTCACATTCTATTTTGAGTGCATCTTCTACTAAATGATCTGCTCGAATTCGTGCCTTACAGTCTTTACAATCCACCATTTGATCGTTAAAACCTCCAACATGACCACTGGCTTCCCAGGTTCGAGGGTGTAAGAAAATATCACCATCTATTCCCATAATATCTGATCGGTTTTCAACAAATGTTTTCCACCATAGGTCTTTAATATTTTTTTTTATTTGAGACCCATATGGTCCATATGAATAGGTATTACCAAATCCACCATAAATAGCAGAACCTAATGAAACAATTCCTCGTCGTTTACAAAGAGATTGAATTTGGTGCATTGTTGGCATTGGTTTGTTCTTTTTCATAGTATTTTGAATTAAATAAAGACGATAAAATCATCATACTATGTTTTTGGATATATTGCAAAAACGTGTTATATATTGATAAATATATAAAAATATTGTATAATAAGTGTATTTATAAGGTATTGTTATTGTATATTTATCTAATTCGATATGAAATATTCATGTTTTTGTGAAAATCGGCTTTTATTTATGGAGGATCGGTGTTGTAATTCTTTTGAAGATTATGATTCTACTCCTACTCCTACAGGAGATAATGCGCTTCAAAAAATAGTACAAGATCATTCTGATTATTGTGAACACATTGATCCTAATATAGTAAAAAAAATAGAATCTTATTTTGCAAAAAAAGAGAAGAATAAAGCATTTTCAGATATAGTACGGCAGGATATGGTAGATGAACATGCAAAAAAGGGATATAGTATAGCGTTGGATTCTAAAGAGAAAAATATTCGCGAAATAAAAGAAATGAGTGATAATTTGAATGCTATAAAAACCTTTGCAGATACTTATTATCCAAACATTGTAAAAAAATATCCATTTGCATGGACTGAAAAACTTCCGACAAATCCTGATGATTTGTTTATAACAAAAACTTCAATTTGTAGTTCTATAGGAGGGGTTATAAGAGAGTATTTAAAAAGAATGAATATTGATTCTTTATTAGCAGTTAAGAAGAATTCTATTCATCATGTTGTTATTGCTTTGATAGGAAAGAGCAACAAGAAATATGGAGCAGTTTTAATTGATACGAATACGGGAGGTGAATCTCCATATATAAAAGATGGCGTAGAAATGTGGAATTGGCGTGATAGACCGGACATTTCTGAGCCATTTTTTTTGAATAATTTGAGAAATTTACAGGATGTTCCCATTGTGTCTTCTGCAGACCATGATGAAGCAATCCATGGGATTGAAAGTTTTTATCCTATTACAGATGAAGATTCTCAATTATTTTTTAAGGCATTAAGTGAGTATAATATGGCAAAAAATGTACATCAAACACAAGAGAAAAAAAGTATTTTATCTCAAAGTATAAAAGATTTAGTAGCTGTTATGAACAAATTATCTCCAGATCATCCGTTACGATTAGATGCGGAGGGGAGAATAAAAAAAATAATAAATTATTTAAAACAGGATTAGATATTTTTTGTGAGGAAGAGAAGAGTTTTTTCTATTACTTCTTGTTTAATATGTGTGTTTTCAAAAGAGTGAGATGCATTTTGTATACGTTTTAATATAATATTCGGATTTTGTTGTGCTATTTTTTCACTGTAGGAAAATGGGATAGTAGTGTCTTTTTCTCCATGAAGAATAAGGGTTGGGATAGGAGTTTTTTTAAAGAATGAAGAATGATATTGTTCTATATTTTTATAAAAATATGATGATATAAAAAAGGTCTCCCATGGGT
>JALUEA010000087.1 GCA_027053135.1 Candidatus Altimarinota bacterium | reverse complement strand
CAAGAAAGTGTATCATATTTTTAATATTAGCACTCTTGACATACGATTGCTAATTATGAGAAGATACATTTGGACACAAATATATACACTTTAAATATTATAATTATGAATCCTGAAAAATTTACCCAAAGAGTATCTGAAAGCTTGCAAAAAGCTCAGAACTTAGCAAAAGAACTTTCCCATGCAAATGTAAAAGCTATTCATGTTTTACGAATTTTACTGGACCAAAAAGATACTGTTATTCCAAACTTGTTAGAACTTACCAAAACAGATCGCGTCCAAATAATAAATCGTATTTCTCAAAAATTACAACAAGAAGCAACCGTAACAGGAGATATTACACGAAATTTTGATTCTGAATTTACCCGTATTTTTGAAAAAGCAGAAGATCAAATGAAGTCTATGGGAGATAGCTTTATCTCTGTAGAACATTTATTTTTAGCATTTTTTGAAACAAGTAATTCTGCAAAAGATATTGTAGAAGAATTTTTCAAAAAAGATGAAGTTAAAAAAATATTTGAAAAAGTACGAGGTTCACAAAAAGTAACAGATGCAAATCCAGAAGCAAAAAGAGATGCATTGAAAAAATTCTGTAAAGATCTCACAGCAGAAGCTGCAAATGGAAATATTGACCCTATTATAGGAAGAGATAGTGAGATTCGAAGAACTATGCAAATTCTTTCTCGACGAACAAAAAATAATCCTGTATTAGTCGGAGATCCTGGAGTAGGAAAAACAGCTATTGCAGAAGGATTAGCAAGACGAGTTGTTGCTGGAGAAGTTCCCGATAATTTAAAAAATATTAAAGTACTCGAACTTGATATGGGATCGTTAGTTGCGGGAACAAAGTTTCGAGGAGAGTTTGAAGAACGATTAAAAGCTATTGTAAAAGAACTTGAAGAATCAAAAAAATCTGGATCGGAAGTTATCCTCTTTATCGATGAACTTCATACTATTGTTGGAGCAGGAAGTGCCGAAGGAAGTATGGATGCAGGAAATATTTTAAAACCAGCACTCGCTCGAGGACGAATTCGAGTAATAGGAGCAACAACACTTGCAGAATACAGAAAATACATAGAAAAAGATTCAGCACTTGAACGACGATTTCAACCAGTACGAGTTGATGAGCCATCTATAGAAGATACAATTGCTATTTTACGAGGTATAAAAGAAAAATATGAAGTTCATCATGGAGTTCGTATTACAGATGAAGCAGTTGTTGCAGCCGCAAAACTTTCTGCGCGATACTTAACAGATAGAAGACTTCCTGATAAAGCTATCGATTTAATGGACGAAGCAACATCGGCACTTAAAATGGAAATTGAAAGTCAACCAGAAATTCTAGATACACTCGAACGAAAAATTCGAACACTCGAAATTGAAAAACAATCAGTGTTACAAGAACAAAAAAACAAGAAAACTGCAAAAAATGATGCACGATTAGAAGAAATAAATAAACAATTATCTGAATTAAAAGAAGAATTCCAAAAAATTTCATTACAATGGGAAAAAGAACGAGCTTCTGTTGTAGAAATTCGAAACGCTCAAAAAAATATCGATGCATTAAAACAAGAAGCAGTTATTGCTGAACGAAACGGAGATTTACAAAAAGTAGCAGAAATTCGATACCAAAAAATTCCTGCACTTGAAGCGTTATTACAAAAAAGCGAAACATCTGATTCATCCGAACATAAATTATTACGAGAAGAAGTAACCGTAAAAGAAATTGCAGAAGTCTTAGAACGATGGACAGGAATTCCTGCTGAAAAAATGACAGAAACAGAATCTCAAAAATTACTCAAACTAGAATCTCATTTACGAGAACGAGTGATTGGACAAGAAGAAGCCTTACGAGCGGTCTCAAATGCTGTACGACGATCACGAGCAGGGTTAAGCGATGAAAATAAACCACTTGCGAGTTTCTTATTCCTTGGACCAACAGGAGTCGGAAAAACAGAACTTTCAAAAGCATTATCTGAATTCTTATTTTCAGATGAACATGCGATGATTCGGTTTGATATGTCTGAATTTATGGAAAGCCATAGTGTTTCAAAACTTATTGGATCACCTCCTGGATATGTAGGACACGATGAAGAAGGACAATTAACAGGACAAGTGCGAAGAAAACCGTTTTCAGTACTTCTCTTCGATGAAATAGAAAAAGCACACCCTGATGTATTTAAACTCTTTTTACAAATTTTAGATGAAGGACATTTAACCGATTCAAAAGGAAGAATTGTGAATTTTAAAAATACGATCATCATAATGACTTCAAACTTGGTAACAAATATGAAAAACGAAAAGGGAGAAGAAAAATCGCGAAAAGAAATACAACAAGAATTGCTCACCTTCTTCCGACCAGAACTTCTCAACAGAATTGATGAAATTGTACTCTTTAAACCACTATCGAAAGAAGATGTAAATAAAATTTTAGATATTCACATCAAATCACTTGAAAAAACATTACAAAAACAAAATATTACACTTGATATTTCAGAAAAAGCAAAGAAATACTTAATAGAAAAAGGATACGACGAAGAATTTGGAGCAAGACCACTTGCACGGGCTATTCAAAACGAACTATTAGATGAACTGGCTCTTAAACTTATAGATGGAAACCTCCACTTTGATCAAACAACCGGAATAGCAACGGTAAAAGTAGAGGTAAGTGCTGATGGAGAAAGCCTTACAATCTCATAAAAAAACAGTATAATACATTTTTCTTAAAAACTCTTCTTACTCCTCTATTGTGAGAAGAGTTTTTTTTCGTATACAAACACAAAATCATATTTTCTAAAAAAAAAAAAAAGTGTACTATTTTGATATAAAATTTTTATATTTTCTACTTTTTTTACACTTATTTTTTCATGTCAACCATTAAACCCGTTCTTTATTTTCAAAATA
>JALUEA010000086.1 GCA_027053135.1 Candidatus Altimarinota bacterium | reverse complement strand
ATATGACCTAAAAACTGCTGTACTTTTACAGGATTTGTTTTCACTAGCTCCCATGGTTTTACATTATTAATTTTTACATCACAAAAATCTACTGCTTTAAAAACTTCACTAATTGCATCATGTAAAACATAATTTTCCATGTGATGCTCTAACTGTTTTTCTTGTGTCTCAAGAAAGGTTTTTACACTCGAACAAAGATTTTCTTCCGTCGAAGGAACAAACACTTTACTCTTCATACATAAATTATATACTCGCGAAATAAGATTCCCTAAACCATTTGCAAGATGTGCCTGATAAATTTCTTCAAAACGCTGTCGAGAAAAATCTGCATCTTTTCCAATAGGTACTTCTCGTATTAAAAAATACCGCAAAGCATCTGTCCCATATTTTTCTACTTCACGAAATGGATCAACAACATTTCCAAGAGATTTACTCATTTTATGTCCTTCACTTGTTAAAAACCCATGAACAAAAATTTTATTTGGCAAATTCTCTTTTGCAGAAAGTAACATTCCAATCCATATTCCTGCATGAAATCGCAAAATATCCTTTCCTATAACATGTACTACTTCTCGTTTTTCTTGTACATTATCTTCCGTATTTCTTTTCCAAAAAATAGTAAAATTATTATCCTCTTCTATATCACTATTTACATAATCTAAAGCAGAAATATAATTCGTCAATGCATCACACCATACATACATATTTTGTGAATCATCATTCGGAATCGATACTCCCCATGGTAATTTTTTCGATGGACGAGAAAACGAAATATCATGAAATCCTTCTTTCGCCATAGCTAAAATTTCATTTTTTCGAAATTCTGGAATAATTTGTATCGTATTTGTTTCTAACAATTCAGCAATTTTTGCTGAATATTTCGATAAACGAAAAAAATAATTTTCTTCCGAAATTTCCTCTGGCGGTCGTTTATGGTGTGGACAATTTCCATTTTCATCTAATTCTTTATCAAGCATAAATGCCTCACACCCATAACAATAATTTGCTGTATACGATTTTTTTTCTAAATCTCCTGCTTCAACCAATTTATTCCATAATTTATGTACCGATGGCCAATGTTTCTTTTGATCTGAAGTTCGAATAAAATAATCATTAGAAATATTTAAAACTTTTCCTAAATCTTGAAACTTCTTTGAATTTTCATCACATAACTGTTGTGGTGTAGTATTTTTTGCTTGAGCAGTTCGTTGTATCTTTTCTCCATGTTCATCTGTTCCCGTTAGAAAAAATGTTCTTCTCCCATTACTTCTTCCCCACCGTGCAATAACATCAGCCTCAATACTTTCCATTGCAAAACCAACATGAGGAGTCCCATTAACATAGGCAATAGAAGTAGAAACATATAATGGTTTCTTCATATTTGATTGATGTTTCGTAGTCATTATAAAAGCGGAAAAAAGATATTAGATTTCAGGATTTGCTTTTTCTTCAAAGTATAAACTTTTTTCTTCTGTTGGACACACTTCCACACACAATCCACAATCTTTACAGTGATCATAATCAATTCCTACCATGTGTCCTCCCTCATCCAAAATAACCGCATCATCAGGACACACCGACCAACAAAGTCCGCAATCAATACATGTCGTATCATTAAAATGTAAATGTGTTGGAACCCAATTCCCTGTTTTATATTCCTTTGAATTTCCAGCATTTGGAATTACAGACCCTTCTGGCATTGTTTTCCAAGTCATTTTATTTGTACGCTCATTGGAAACAGAAAACGCTTTTTGGTTTTCCATATTTTTAATTCGCATTGTTCTCCGAACCGTAGCATTTTTAATTGCCATTTCTATTCTTTTTTTTCTTTCTTCTGGAGTTTCATTTGGATTTCTACTCATACAATATTAGACTTATATATTTTTGTAGTATCTATACTTCTATAGTATCATAAAAACATAAAATTAAAAAATATTAATATACACATTTTCTATACCATAGAATATCATTTCGATATTTTTCAGTATAATCATCTCCTAAATAAATATTAATTTCTGAAGGATGAATATTATACTTTTTATCGTTATGTATCATTTCTGATGCATTATTATCCTTATTTTCTTCACGAGTTTTAGACGATTGTTTACATGTTTCATCTCCTACACGAGAAGTACTTTCATCATCAATACAAATAGAATTTACTTCTTGCAATGTAAGCCTATCATCATTTGATTTCTGTGTCTGAAGGTCCGTATCTCTAACATTTTTAGGCATTTCTTCAACAGGCAATTGTAACCAATCACTTAAAAAATACGCAAGATCTCTATTTCTTCCGGTCGTATCTGGTTTATACTCTATAACTGATTTTTCTCTATGTTCTGCATTACCTAATTCTGAAAGATATATAGAAAATCTATTTAAAATAATTTCTAAAACAGAAGCAAGTCCAGGAACTTTTGTTGTGTTATACACAGATACAATAGGATTATTTTTTTGTACTAACTCTGGTGCAATGGTAACAAGATTATAATACAAAACAATATCTGACCATGGATTCTTTGTATTAATACGACATGGTAATAACACAGATGCACCATTAAAAAGTTTACGTGGTGGTGTATATAAAAACCATTCATTTTTTGCAATAGCAGTCGTAGACAAATCTTTTATTCCTGCCATAAAAACATTAGTTTTATCAATATCTTTCATAAAGTTGATAAAGGAAAGTAATTCTTTCCAAGACATATCTGTCCAAAAATTATCATCAATAATACCTAATAATGCTTTTATTTGAGAAGGCGAAGTTAAAATTCCAGCCTTCATTGCTTTTTCTTTTAAAGCAAAAATAGCTTTTTTCTGTCTATATGAACGCCCAAAATCACCTCCCGCATTTCCATGTCGAGATCGAACATATTTCAATGCTGTTTTTCCATCTAAGGTTTGTAACCCTTTATCAAGTTTAAAAATAGTATACGAAAAATTTGGACCAGGATAAGACGGATCATATATTTTTTTTTCAACATTTACATCAATTCCACCGAGTTGATCCACTATTTTTACAAATCCTTGAAAAT
>JALUEA010000085.1 GCA_027053135.1 Candidatus Altimarinota bacterium | reverse complement strand
ACATATCGAAAAAAACAGTCTTTATTTTCCTCTTTATTATCACTTTTCTTTGCATTTTCCAAAGACGACATTTTCGACATTTTCTTTATAAACCCAAAAAATTCAGCAATTGCAACAGGAGTATTTAAGTTATCATTCATCGCTGTATCAAAACGATCTTTTGATTTTTTACACACAGAGCACGCTGGAAACCCTGCGTTTTCTATTATTTTATGAGTATTTTTTCGTAACCGTTCTAGCATTGTTGCCGTTCCAGATAAAGCCTCATCAGACATATTAAGTTTTTTTCCATATCGATTTGTTACAAAGAAAAAACGCACCACCTCAGCAGTAAATCCTTTTTGTTCTAAATCGTTTAGCGTATAGAAATTCCCCAAACTTTTCGACATTTTTTTTCCATCAACCATTAAGTGTTCATTATGAACCCAATACCGCGCAGGATCTTCTCCATACCCAGCTCTACTTTGCGCTATTTCATCCTCATGGTGAGGAAAGCAAAGATCTATACCCCCTGTATGAATATCAAAGGGAAACACCTTAAACAATACTCGCTCCATAGAAGAGCATTCAATATGCCATCCCGGACGACCATCAAGAGAGACTGTTTCGCCAGAATTACTGTCAATAATGTCAAAACTCCAAAATGGTTCCCCCTCTTTTTTTGCTTTCCATAAAACAAAATCAAACTTTGACCTTGTGTCAAAGTTGTCATCTGCAATTCTTTCTGTCTCTTCCATTGTGTCAAAATTGACATACCCTAATTCTCCATACAAAAATCCATTTTTTTTTGCATATTCTGCATATTTCAACACATCAAAATAAACAGATCCATCAGAAATATACCCAAAACCATTGTTGACAATTTTTTGAATCAAATTTTTCATTTCGTCTATATAGTCCGTTGCCCTTGGTATAGAGAAAAATAAAGATTTTTCAATAGACACTTTAGACAAATCTTCAAAGAATAAATCCGTATATTTCTGTGTAAAAGTAGACAAAAGAGACAATTTTTTTTGATTATCACCAGTACAACATGCCCCTTTAATTGTCTTATCATCAACATCAGTAATATTCATTACCCATTTTACGGTATACCCACATCCATAGCGTAACCATCGATACAATAAATCAGAAAAAATAAAGGCTCGTAAATTCCCTACATGTACTGTATTATAAACAGTTGGACCACAAGAATATAAAGAGACCTCTCCCTCTTTCACTGGCGTAAACAATACTTTCTTTTTTTGCCTCGAATCAAAAAGGTATAACATAGTATAATTTAAAAGAAACCCAATATAGATAATTTACAAAAATTCTACTATAATACGACTAATATTGCCAGATAATTCACTCAATACATATGAAAAAAAATATTGTAATCATTGGATCTGGACCTCTTCCAAATGACACCATCGGTATACGAGAAGCAGGAGGACTTCGTACTCATCAATTCACAAAAGCAATTGCACATACTGGACACAACATTACGCTTGTCTGTATTCATAATAACGATAATTTTACCGAACAAATTAAAAAAGACAATACAGACAAAACAAACTCTCCAATATACCACAATACTTCCATTATCAGAGTTCATAGACATGACAAGAATTTAAAAGACGCTATACCAGTAGACAATATAGACATTATTTTTGGAGTAAACACCTTTCCATCATTTATTGCATCACAAATTTGTCCCCCAAATATTCCACTTTGGACAGATTTAAATGGTTGGATTATGGCTGAATCACAAGCAAGAGGGTACACAGAACAAACAAACATACATTTTGCAAATGCATGGCGACAAGAAAAATATATACTCGACAAAGCAGACAGAATATCGACAGTTTCGACAGCTCAAAAATTTTGTACTCTTGGAGAAATGGCGAGTACTGGAAACATCCTCTATCAAAATTTTCATGAAGAACTTGTATTTGCTATTCCAAATACAACAGAGTTTTTTTCAACCGATACACCACACAAATCAGACACATTTGACAAACATGACACAACAAAACCGCTCTTCAGAGGAAACAAAATCCCCCATGATGCTATAACAATTAGCCATATTGGTGGATACAATAACTGGGTAGACACTTCGACACTTTTTTATGCAATAGACAATGCCATGTCTCTCCTTCCACATCTCTATTTTATCTCTACAGGAGGGGCTATAAAAGATGTTTCCAATAAAGCATTTTCAGATTTTTTAGACAAAATAGACACCTCAAAATACAAAGACAGATATGTCTTTCTGGGATGGATACCAACAAAAGATATGTACAAAGTCTATACAGAAAGCGATATTGGTATAAATGTCGATTTTGCATGTATAGAAACAGAAACTGGCGCACGAAATAGATTAAATGAAATGATTAAATTTCAACTTCCAATCATTACTACAAAAGGAAGTGAAATTGCAGAAACAATAGGACAATATAAAGCAGGGGAGTGTGTCCCAAACGGAAATATAAACGCACTAACAGACAGTATTGTCAAAATGGCAACCTTGGCAAAAGAGTCAAAACTTACCACCTACAAACAACAATGTGCTTTTATTCAGAATTCTGTATATAATCCAAAAACAGTAATGCAACCAGTTCTTGATTTTATCAATACCCCAATAATTCGAAACAAAACCAAAACACAACAAGATTCTCCTTTCAGTCTTCTCAAAAATACTATTTGGTATATGAAAAGAAATGGAATACGACAAACATTTCATAAAATAATCCAGCAATTCTTCTCATAATACACGATAATAACGAAAAAAAATCAACAAAAACTAGAATACACTCTAAAAAAACATTGAACAAAAAAACAGAAAACAGTATAATTATCGGAAAAATTTTTTTTAGAAAAATATTTTGATACCAATACACAATACTTCATCGGCAACAGGAGATGTACACAATGCAATAAATGAAATAAATACCACATTTAAAGAACGAGAAATCCAAAAAAAAGCAGAAAAAATTCATCTCAAATATATAAATCTTTTCACTATTCCAATTAATACTGATTTTTTGCGTATTCTTTCAGAAGAAGAATCGTTTTTTGGAAATATTATTGTATTTTTCCAAATGGGAAAAAAAT
>JALUEA010000084.1 GCA_027053135.1 Candidatus Altimarinota bacterium | reverse complement strand
GTGTAAATGTATCAGTAGACATATTTTGTTTATGGAAATAAAATGATAAAAATCATATGATTATATCATTTTTTTATAAGCTCGTGCAATTTATTCTATTTCATCGTATACTTATTTGTGAAAAATAGTATTTAAAAAACAATATGGCAGCAATTGTAGCAATAGTGGGGCGTCCAAATGTTGGGAAGTCGACACTTTTTAATCGTTTAGTGGGAAAGCGTCAAGCGATTGAAGCGGATGAGAGTGGAACTACTCGTGATCCGGTAACTTCTTTTGTAGAGAGTGAAAAGGTAGATTATTTACTTGTTGATACAGGAGGGCTTGAATTTGATGAAGCGGAAGGAGATATTGAGGAAGATACACAAACGCAAGCAAGAATTGCTACAAATGAAGCAGACGTCATTCTTTTTTGTGTAAATACACAGGAAGAGATTACTCGAAATGATGAATTAGCAGCACAGTTTTTACGGCAAGTAGAAGAGGGAAAGCCAGTTTTTTTAGTAGGAACAAAAGCAGATGATGGTCGTACAGAGTTAGATTATCCAGAAATTTTTACATTGGGAATACACGAGGAATCATTGCATTTTGTGAGTAGTACGCAAGGAAGAGGAGTAAAAGAGTTAAAGGCAAAATTAGAACAGTATTTGTATAAAGAAGGGTATGGAAAACGTTTTAAGCGAGACGAAGATGATGTATCACCTCCTCGAGTAGCATTTTTTGGTCGTCCTAATGCTGGAAAATCATCAATGATAAATTGTTTATTAAAAAAGAAAGCATGTATTGTTTCTGATAGAGAAGGAACAACACGAGATACGAAAGATGTAGAGTTTGTTTTGCATGAAAAAAAATATATTTTAGTCGATACTGCTGGAGTTCGAAGAAAATCACGAGTAGATGATCCTATTGAAAAATTTTCTGTAATGAGAAGTTTTAAAGCAATTGCAGAAGCGGATATTGTTATATATTTACTTGATGCAGAAGGAGGGGTAAATGCAATTGATCAGAAATTAATTGGGGAATTAAAAATATTAAAAACGGGAGTTATTATTGCCGTAAATAAATGGGATTTACGAGAACAAGGAGAAGAATCGCAAAAACGATTTTATCATTATTTATCTCGAAAAGTTCCATATATGCCATGGGTTCCTGTATTGTTTACTTCAAGTAAAACAAAAAAAAATTTATTAAAATTTTTCCCAATAATAGATGATATAATGAAGCAACGATCACAAAAAATTTCTACTGGAGAATTAAATGCGTTTTTGCAAGAGGTGGTCAGTTTACATCCTCCAGCAGGACTGAAAAATAAACAGCCACGCTTAAAATATATGACACAGGTAGGAGTAAATCCTCCACATTTTAAGATAATGGGATCAAAATTAGATTTTTTGCATTGGTCATATCAGCGGTATTTAGAACATAGAATGAGAGATGCATTTGGGTTTGATGGAACAGGAATTGTTCTTGAATATAAAAATGGTTCGTCTAATCCATATGATGAAGGCGGGGCAAAAAATTGGAGAGCTGTAAATAAAGGGAAATTTAAAAAAGAAAACTTATAAAACAATTAGAGAGAGTATGAAATTAAAAAATTGACATTGTTCTTTGTGTGCGTGTATACTTTTTTGGCTTTTTATTTTTATATTTCTTTTGAGACGAAATAATAAACAATCGGGAGGAAAAGGACGAGTGCGGAAAAATGAAGAAATTACTGTTTCAGAAGTTCGTTTAATTGATGAAGAAGGAAAACAGCTTGGCGTATATGAGACAGGGAAAGCTTTATATATTGCACGTGGGAAAGATTTGGATCTTGTTGAAATATCTCCAGTTGCAGAACCACCTGTTTGTAAGATTATGGATTTTGGTGCGTATTTGTATCAGAAAAAAAAGGATCAAAAAGAACAAAAGAAAGCTCAAAAAGCGCATTCCCAAAAGGAAATTAAGTTTGGAATTCGAATTTCTGATAATGATTTTAATGTTCGAATTAAAAAAGCTATAAAATTCCTTGAAAAAGGGGCTTCTGTGAAAGTTATTCTTCAGTTTAAAGGGAGAGAGTTTACTCATCCTGAAATTGGATTAAAAAGAATAGAGGAAATGGCGTTAGCATTAGAAAAAATTGCAAAACAAGAGTTCCCTCCGAAAAGTCAAGGAAGAAGTATTGTTACCGAGTTTCGACCATTGTCGAAAAAAGAAAGGTAAAGGCTTCATTACAAAGAAATATAATAAATATATGTACTTTATAATCTGTTAATATGGCAACAAAACTAGGAAAGACTGGTCCACGACGAACACACGGTGGTGTAAAGAAGACATTTAAGGTAAAAAAGAAGAAAGGAAAAGTTGTTTCTGTTACCATGGAAAAATCGTGTAGAAGACATCTTCTTCTTCAAAAATCTGATAGACAGAAAAAAATGGGGAATGCTCCAATTCAGGTAGCAAAAGGAGATGCAAAAGTTGTAAAATCAATGGTAGCGTAGTTGTTATTATTGATAGAGAGAAAAAATTTTAAAATATATTTTAAGGAATAATACAATGCGAGTAACTAATGCAGTAGCTAGAAAGGCACGACATAATAAATTATTTAAACTGGTAAAAGGGTTTAAGTGGGGACGAAAAAATGTGTATCGGTTGGCGCTTAATGCAGCAGCAAAATCTGGTCGAAATTCCTATCGTGATCGAAAACGAAAAAAACGAACATTTCGACAATTATGGATTATTCGTATTTCTGCGGCTTTGCGATCTCAAGGAAAACGGTATTCTGAGTTTGCGTTTAAAATGGCTGAAAAGAAAATTATTATTAATCGAAAGATGTTAGCAGATTTAGCAGTAAATGATATTGCTGTGTTTAATGCGATTGTTGAAAAGGTATATGCGTAATATGTTTCAATGTAAGTGAAATGACGAAATAGATACTTTGTAAAAGTATCTATTTTTGCAAATATAGACTATAAGATATATTATTATGCGTTCTCAGTCATCAGATTTTGTCGATTTTTCGATATTTGCGAGTAAAGATTTTAATATAGTACTCCTTGTATTATTATTAATTGCTACTATTGGAGTATTTATTTCTCTTGTAATAATTACGCGTCAAGTAATGAA
>JALUEA010000083.1 GCA_027053135.1 Candidatus Altimarinota bacterium | reverse complement strand
ACAGTATGATGAAATGAAAGAGATATTTGGAGGATCTGGAGCTTTATTTCTTGCACGAAAATCTTTAATACAAGAAGTTGGTTTTTTTGATGAATATTTGCATTATAAAAATGATATTGATTTAGCTTATAGATTTCAATGGGCTGGAGCAAAAACATGTTTTATTCCTTTAGCTGTTGCGTTTCATGATAGACAGGTAGGGAATGCTTCAGGAAATATGGGGCTAATTCAGAAAATTATAAAAAATAATAAAGATAAACCTTTATGGGTAAAGGAATCTTCATTTTTGGGGCATTTAGTGTTATTGTATAAAAATGTATATGGAAATGGGTTTCCGTTTGTTGTGATAATGAAAATTTTTTGGTATGTATTTCGTGCGACAGGGTTTTTATTATTAACGACTCCACAGGTTTTATTGCAGTATAAGAAATTTTATCATCTCCTTGTATTAGGCAATTTAAAAGAAAAGAAAAAAAAGATAAATGTTATAAAGAAAAAAACTGCGAAAGAAATTTTATCTTTTTGTACAAAATAATTTAAAAAGACAATGTATGAGGCAAGAACACGATATACGAGTTGGAGTAGTTATTTTAGATTTTTTAAAAGCTCAAAAAGTAGTAAAGAATATAGAGTGTATTTTTACTCAAAAAGTATCAAAGAATATAAAGATATATATTTCTGTAGTAGATAATTCATGTAATGCAGAAAATGCATATATTTTACAACAGGGAGTAGAGCGATATTCGGATCGTTGTGTACTTGATATATCTGAAAAAAATATTGGATACACAAAAGGAAATAATAGAGGAGTGAAGAATTTGGAAAAATTATGTGATACGTTTGAGTATTTATTTATTGTAAATCCAGATATTGAAACTCGTAATCCAGATGTGTTTCAAAAAATGATTACATATTTAGAAGAGCATAAAGAAGTAGGAATTATTGGTCCTCGGCAAGTACATAAAGATGGATCATATGCTATGAATGTACGTCAGTTTCCAAATTTATTTATTCAGATATTTCGGCGTTTATGGTTACGATATTTGCCATTTATCAAGCAAGCGGTAGAACGAGATGAAATGCAAAAAATGAATAAAGCTCAGACACAAGATGTTGATTGGTTACAGTCTTCATTTATTGGAATTCGGAAAAATATATGGGATGAAATAGGAGGATTTAATGAGGATTATTTTTTATTTATGGCTGATAGTGAAATTTGTCTTGAAGTATGGAAACGAGGTTATAGAGTACAATTTTTTTCTGAAGTAGAGGTATTTGCTGATGGGATACGATGTTCTGGTGGTGGTTTTATACAGTTTTTTAAAAGTTGGGTATTGCGTCAGCATTTAAAAGATGCGTGGAAATATTTTATACGACATTTATTTGAGAGAAAAGTGCGGTAGCTTGTTGGATTGATACAAATTTTATAAAGAAAGAAACAATATAATTTTTCGGTATTATACGATAGTATAAAAATATAATATGCATTAGAATAAAATATGAGGAATAATAATTTTTGGAAAACACTTCCAAAGCCAATTATTGGATTGTCGCCAATGGATGGAGTAACAGATGCACCAATGAGACAATTAGTTCAGGAGGTAGCTCGTCCGGATATTAGTATTACTGAATTTGTAAATGTAGAGGGGTTAGCAAGAGGAGCGACGAAAATGCTTGATGATTTTATTTATTTTGAGAATGAAACACCTGTGATAGCACAAATTTATGGAATAGAAGAAGAAAGTTTTTATCAGGTTGCGTTGATTGCATGTTTTTTAGGGTTTGATGGGGTTGATATTAATATGGGGTGTCCTGCAAAAAAAGTAGCATTACGAGGAGCAGGAGCTGGTTTAATTCAAAATCCTGTTCAGGCACAAGAAATTTTACAAATGACACGAAAAGCACTTGATGATTTTATAAATGGAAAAACCTTGGAGGAAGCAAAAGTGCGACCTAAAGTTATAAGAGCAATACAGGAGATGTATAAAAAGTATCCTCATATGAAACAACGATGTAATGAGAAGAGGAAAAATAAAGTGTATATTCCTTTATCGGTAAAAACACGTATTGGATATAATGAAGAATCGGTAGAAACATGGATGACACATATTGTAGAAACCGAAGGAGTTACAGTAGATGCAATAATGTTACATGGTCGAACATTGAGACAAAAATATTTAGGAGTTGCAGATTGGGACGCTATTGCACGAGCAGGAAAAATTATAAAAAAATATTCACCAGAAACAGTTGTATTGGGGAATGGTGATATTCAATCGTATAAACAAGCAAGAGAGTACGTAATAAAATATAATGTTGATGGGGTTTTAATTGGACGAGCGACATTTGGAAATCCGTGGATTTTTGATAAAAATGAAGAACATATGGAAATAACGGAGAATATGCGTAAAAAAATAGCATTACAGCATTGTGAATTATTTGAAAAAATTTTGCCACAACGACAGTTTTTTATTATGAGAAAACATTTAGCATGGTATATGCGTGAGTTTTCAGGAAGTCGTGAGTTACGAGGTCGGTTGATGCACGCACAGAGTGCAGAAGATGTAAAAAAAATTTTAAATATATAAAAATTATATGCATGTGATTATTTTAGCAGGAGGATTTGCTACACGATTATGGCCATTAACAGAACACATTGCAAAGCCACTTATTGAAGTTGCGGGAAAACCGCTTATTTCGTATATTATAGAATCCTTACCAAAGGATATTGATATTACTATTTCTACCAATAAAGTTTTTGCAAAGGATTTTGAAGTATGGAAACAACACTATTGTGCAGAACGATTAGAACATATTGCAATTTTTATTGAAGATAGTGAAGGAGAAACAGAAAAAAAAGGAGCTTTAGCCGCTACTGCTTTGTGTATTCAAAAGAGAGGAATTGTACAGAGTGGAGAAGATATATTACTTTTAGCAGGGGATAATTATTTTGGATTTAATTTTAACGATTTTTTGTCTCGTGCAAATGAGAATCCGTTATTAGCAGTGTTTGATATAAAAGATAAAAAGGAAGCAAAAAAATTTGGAGTGGTTGTTCCGAAAAATGATACAGAAGTGTTAGAATTTGAAGAAAAGCCAGAAATTCCATCGTCAACGCTTGTTTCAACAGGGGCGTATTTTTTTCCGCATCATACGTTGTCGTATATTATTGAGTATTCAAAAGATCATGCAGATGATTTAGGTGGTATTTTTGAATTTTGTATGAAAAAAAATATTGTCGTTGAGTATTTTTCTTTTGCTGAAGAATGGTATGATATTGGGAGTTTCTCTGCATTTATGGAAGCAAATAAATATTTTTTAGAACACGGTATAAATAAAAGTTTAAAGGGGGTAAAAAAAGTGATTTCACCAACAGCAGTTTTAGATACTGCTACGAAAGAGTTTTTAGAAAGTGATGAAGAAAAAGAAAGTTTTTGTATTATTGGAGAGAATGTCCATCTTGAAAACGTGAAAGTGACGAATTCTATTATTATGAGGAATTGTGTATTAAAGAATGTTGATATAATTGATTCTCTTGTGTGTTCTCATTGTATACTCGAAAATAAAGATTTTTACGAAAAAATTATACGAGAAAAAACTATTAGTATTTAGAAAAGGGGAAAAAATCTTGAATAATAAGAAAAAATTGATATAATGAGACAGATGAAAAATCAGAAAGTTTTTTGATATTGAGTTCCTCTTATGTATATAAGCCTTCTCAATTCCCTTAATGACAGAGCTTTCATCGACTAAGGAATTTTTTATTTTTATTTATGTTAGTATCTCTTGAAGAATTGGCACAAAACGCAGTGCATTTTGGACATAAGACATCTCGGTGGAATCCAAAAATGAAAAAATATATTTATGCATCGTCAAATGGTGTCCATGTTTTTGATTTGCATAAGACAGCTGAAGGGTTAAAAAATACATTGCTTGAATTAGAAAAACTGGCAAAAAAAGGAAAAACAATTTTATTTGTTTCAACAAAACCACAAACGAAAGTAATGTTTGAGGAGTTTCGAGAATCAACAGGGTATCCAATTGTTGTAAATAAATGGATTGGAGGAATGATGACCAATTTTGAAACAATAAAAGGGCGAATTAAGAAAATGAAGTATATTGAATCAATGATTACTACTGGTGAGCTTGAAAAATATACAAAAAAAGAACAATCAAAATTTCGAAAAGAATTAGAAAAATTACAAGAAGCGTTTGATGGTATTCGAGATCTTCACAAGGTTCCTGACGCAATTTTTATTGTTGATGGAAAACGAGATTTAAATGCCATTCGTGAAGCTCATCGGTTAAATATTCCTGTTTTTGGAATTGCTGATACAAATGTTGATCCAGATAATTATACTTCTTTAATTCCAGGAAACGATGATGCAATTTCATCTCTTGCGTATATTTTATCATTTGTTTTTGAGGCGGTAGATAATAATCCAAAGTATAAAAAATAAAAGGAGACAGGGGTATGTAGAAACAGAGAGTGTTTTTTCCTCTCTGTTTTTTTATATTGTTTTGTGGAAGGAATATAAAGAACAGTATGATAACAATTTATTTAGGATTAGGATCAAGTCTTGGACATAAAGAACAGATTATTACAGATGCTCTTTTAGAAATTCAAACATGGGGAAGTGGGTATAAAGTCTCTTCTTTTGTGTATTCAGATCCATGGGGAGGAGTGGCTCAAAACCAGTTTTTAAATGTTGTTTGTAGTTTTCAAGTCCCGAAAAAAGAACAGTTTGGAAATGCTTCTCCTCAGCATATTTTAGAAAAAATACAGCGATTAGAGCAGAAATTTCAAAGAACACGATTGATAAAATGGGATGATAGAACATTAGACGTTGATATTTTATTGTATGGGAAAAAGAAAATACAAACGAATGATCTGATAATTCCGCATCCATACATTCTTGAAAGAGACTTTGTATATAATCCATTGTTAGAAGTTTTTAGGCAAAATACAAATACTCTAAACACGAGAGATGATTTAATACAGTATATTACTGATATAAGGAATTCTAATTGTTCGATAGGTTGTACGAGAGATATATGATAGGCTGTGTTAGAAATAGTATTCTTTCTATTTGGAGCGTTATATGAAAATAGTTTCATTTATAAAAAGTATAGGGAAAGGTTTTTTACTCGGTATTATATCGTTTGTAATTGTATTGTTTGGGTATGGTATATATTCTTTTTCGCACTTATTATATTTCGTTCCTGTAATAAATGATATTCAAGAAGAATTTCATGAAAATACTGCCATTGTAATAACATTACATAATAATAGTGAATTACGCCCAACTCTTGGATTTTTAACAGGATTTATTTTGGTAAAAAAAGATGAGAATGGTCATTTTGTTATTGAGTTTCATGATTCGTATGATATTGAAGCACCGAAAAAACCAATTTTGGCACCAGATATTATAGAAGAAAATTTTTCTCATGATTCTCGGTATCAAGGCTGGGTATTTCGTGACACGAATTTTGATATGCGGTATACACAAAATGCAAAAAATGCTATAGCATTTCTTTCATACGATAAGCGGTATAAAAATCTTAATATTGCTGCTGTGATTTCTATAGATATGTATAGTATTGAATCAATTATTGATGCAATAGAAGGAGTTGAGTGGAATGGAAAAATGATTTATGGAAATAATTTTTTTTCTGTATTAGAATCAGATGCAAAACATTTTGATAGAAGTAATGAAAATGCATGGAAGCAGCGAAAAAGTGGAATAAAAAGTTTGGCTCTTGTGCTTCTTAAAAAATGTATTACGCGTGTATTTGCCTGGAAAGATATAGGAATAACACTTGAGCGTTTATTAAAGCAACAACATATTTTATTGTATTCTCCGTATCCGAATATTCAAGAAATATTTACGAAACATGCTCTTTCAGGAGAAATATCCTTTGATGAAAAAAATATTATTTGGGGAATAAATTTTGCCAATATTGGAGGGAAAAAAGGTGATAGATATATTGAAAAAAGAGTGAAATCTATTTTTTCATTTGATGAAAATGGGAAAATACATGAAACAATGAAAATTGATTTTGAGCATGATGGAACTCGAAATTTACATTCTGATAGGTATTTTGGGTATGTTCGTATTGTAAAACCTGAAAATGTAAAATTGATTGGTTTTAAAGATTCTCGGCAGTATATACATCATCCAGCAGAGCACCCTTCTTTGTTTCCTCATACTTCTGAATTTGATTTTTTCTTTTATGTTGATGAGTCTTCTTCTGTAACATTGGAGCTTACATTTGAATATTCAGAAAATGTACAATTTGGTGAGAGAAAAAAAATTGAGATTTTTACACAGCCAGGAGTGCAAAATATGCCAATAGAATTTGTTTTTCAGGCATTTGGAGATTCGCAGGTTTCTCTTACGAATTGTCCAAAGAGTGTTCAGAGAGAAAATATTTCTCGTTGTTTGTTTACTGCTCCAGATACTCCTTCTTTTATAGAAGTTGCTCTGCAGGAAGATACACAAAAACCATTATTTGAAGATGTTATTTATAAAAATAATGGAAAAATAATTCGTCTTCAATTTTCGGAAAAAATACGGAATATATCGGTATCTGATGTTATTCTTATGGATAAGAAGACACATGAAATACAGAAAATACAATCTGTTACGAATGACAATATGGCTATAGAACTGACATTAGATAAACCATTGTCTTCTGATAAACGAACATTTTATACTGTATTGATTAAGAATTTTTCAGACGTTTTTGGAAATAGTTCAGATGAGTATAATGTAGTTATAGCATATCCGAAATATAAATAAAGTGCAAAAAGAGGAGTTTTCTGTAAAAATAAGCATATTATAAGCTCATTTCATTAATTTATGATTTTATCACTTGATACGGATATACAAGCACGACCATCATTTGGTGATGTTATTCGGTCTCATCGGTCTTTTCTTCCTGAAGGATTTACAGAGAAGGTCTGGATTATTTTTGAAGGAGATAAAAGAGGAAAGGAATTATTTGATGAAGTATGTGAACAGGTATTTTACGAAGTTTTTGAAAATGCTGAAAATAGTATAGAGTCGCCAATCGCACGGTTTGAGAAAGCTATGCGGGAATTGAATAAGAAAGTAGATACAACACTTCATCTTCCGGAGGATTTTTTATTGAATAACTCTTTTGTTATTTTATTATCTGTTGATAATGAAATTCATTTTACGACATTAGGAAATGCAGAAGTGTATTTTATTCGAAAAGGGAAAGTAATGCATGTCTCTGATGGAATTTCTGCAGAAACAATTTCTGATGAATTATTTTTAAATGTTGCATCGGGTGAATTACAAGATGGAGATGTAATGATTTTTTCAACATTACAATTATTAAAATATGTGACACATGCACAGATGCGAGAAATTGCGGAAAATGATTCTCATGAAATTATTGCAACATTGCATGAATTTGTTGATATAAAAAGTGGTGGAGTGTCTGGGTGTATTGTTGCACATGGAGCGCCTCCTCTTCCATTTGAAGAACCGATGTTAGCTGAAAATGCAGAGGAACAGTCGCGAGAGAGTCAGTATCCATTTGTGTCGTCGATTTCTCGTTTTTTTCATAATATAAAATATTCAATAGATGGAAGAGTTCCTCAAGAAATTTTATTTTTAGCAGTAGGGATATTAATTTTATTTTTGGTATGGTCTGCAATTGGTATGCTTTCGAGTGGGGTAAGTGGTGATACCAAAAAGTATCAACAATTATTACAGGAAATTAATACAGAGATTGGAATTGCTGATTCTATGATAAAAGATCATAGGGAAGACGAAGCATTAGTGCGATTGAAAGATATACAAGTAAAAGCAGAAGATGCATTACAAAATTCTACATTTCAAGCTGATAGTCAACGGTACTTGAATAAAATTATAGAAATGGAAGATGACATTACGCATACAACTCGTATTTCTGGAAATGCATTTGCTGATATTTCTGTAAAAAATCCAAATGATATATTACGAGGAGTTTTCTTTTTTAGTAAAGAAATGTATTCGTTTAGTGCAAAAAATTTGTATAGGGTTATTGGAAAGAATGTTGAAAATGTTATTCATTTAAAAGATGAAGAAGAGGTGATATCAGCTGTTCCGTTAGATAAGAAGCAAGAAATGGTATTTCTTACGAAGAGAGGTGTTTTGTTAGAAGTTTCTAAAACAGAAACTGCATATGCAAAAACAGATGATTCTGCGAGTTGGAAATCAAATATACAAAGTATTGGGTTTTATGATAGAAATATTTATTTATTATCTCCGAACGATAATCAGATTTATAAATATAAACGAGGTCAAGAGACGTATTCAAAACCATTTGCATATAATAAAGGTTCAGATTTATCAGATGCATTAGACTTAACAATTGATGGAAATATTTTTGTGTTAAAGAAAAATGGTGTTGTCTTGAAATTATTAAAAGGAGTGGAGCAAGAATTTGAATTAAAAAAAGTGCCAGAAAATTTTTCATCGGTTACAAAGATCGTAACAGATGTTAATTCTGATTTATTATTATTTTTATCGCCTAAAGAAAAAACAGTGTTTGTATTTAAGAAAAATACGAATGATGCGGTGTATAAACAACAAATCGTTGTTGATGTAGAAAATGAAGTGTTGTCTGGTATTACGATTGATAATGAAACACAGCGAATTATTGTGAGTGGAAAGCAAAAATTATATGAGATACCACTTATTATGCGATAGAAAAATTTAATTATGTATACATGAAAACATTTTTTGCTGAGGTGATTGAGAATACGGTAATTGCGAAAGATACGCATCATATAACATTTCGTGTTGATGATGATGTGACGTTTGTTTCGGGGCAGTTTGTAAATTTAAAACTTCCAAATCCTGATACAACAAGTTCTATACCATTTGTAATGAGAGGGTATTCTCTTGCGTCGTCTCCGAAAACATTACCAGAGTTTACTTTGTGTGTAAAAGTCGTAAAGTATTTTGATATTGATCCAGAGACAGGAGAAAATATTGGGTCAGAAAAAAGAGGAATAGGATCTGGATTTTTAGGAAATGTGCGTACAGGAGATAGGGTGGAATTTGTTGGTCCATTTGGACATTTTATGAAGAAACATACAGAGAAAAACACGGTATTGTGTGCAACCGGGACTGGAATTGCTCCTATGCGTGCAATATGTGAAGATCTTGCAGAAGATGGTTTTGTAACAAAGACAAAATTATTATATGGTGTTTCTCATTCAGAGTTTTTATGTTATCATGACTATTTTCAAGCATTAGCAGAGAAATATAAAAATTTTGAGTATATTGTATTTATTTCACGAGAAACGCAGGAAAATATTCAATCATTAGGAAATGCAATTTCTGGGCGAATTACAAAAGGGGTTGAAGCATTGTCAATAGATGAGTGTACGAATACTGATTTTTTGCTCTGTGGAAATCCCGCAATGGTAAAAGAGGTACGAAAACTCCTTCGGGAGGAAAAAAAGGTAGAGAAATCTGATATTGTAACAGAGCAGTATTAGGGATAATGAGTTGAATATAGATTGAATTTAGAATACTAAAATATATATACTATGAAGAAGAAAAAAATATTAATAACAGGAGGTGCAGGGTTTATTGGTTCAAATTTTGCAAATATTCATAAAGATAAATATGATATTGTGGTATTAGATAATCTTTTTTTGGGGGATAAAGATAATTTAGATTCTGATATAAAATTTATTGAGGGAGATGCGTGTAAACAAGAAGATTTAGATAAAGCAGGAGATTGTATTGGTGGGACAGTAGATTACGTCGTGCATTTTGCAGGAACTTCTTCACAACCAATGTTTAATGGTGATGGATTTGTTTGGGGGTATACGAATGCTATTTCATCATTTGTGACGACTGTAGAATGGGCAAGAAAGCATGGTGCAACAAAATTTTTGTATGCATCTACTTCGTCGTTATATGCGAATAATCCTCTTCCTTTGGTTGAAACACAGCAGGTAACACCACCAAATCATTATGCCGTTACGAAGCATATGTATGAAGAATGTAGTGCATGTTATCATGCAGTGTATCCTGAAATGGATATTATTGGGTTTCGGTTTATGTCGGTATATGGTCCAAATGAGGAAGCAAAAGGTGTGTATGCAAATTTAATTTCCCAGTTTGCATGGGATATAGGAAGAGATTTACCACCTGTAATTTATGGAGATGGAACACAGACGCGAGATTTTACAAATGTAAAAGATGTAGTACAAGGAATTACCTTAGCTATGGAGTCAGAAAAGAAACTTGGTGCAGATGTTTTTAATATTGGGCTTGGGAAATCTACTTCATTGAATGATATTGTTGATGCTTTAAATAAAGCATTTGGAAAGAATATTAAACCGAAGTATATAGAAAATCCAATTAAGGAAGTGTATATTCATGATCAGTATGCGGATATTTCGAAGATTCAAAAAGTCTTAGGTTTTATGCCTACTGTTTCTTTGGAAGAAGGAATACAACATCAGGTTGATAATTTACGACTTGAAAAAGTAAAAAAAACCAGTAGTGATGATTTTCGATAGTATTTTTTCTTGATATGAAAAAACCTCTGCTGAAGAGAAGAGGCTTTTTTGTTTTCTATATATTTTAATATGCTCGTGCATATATAATTTTCGTATGTGTTTTTTTTCCTGAAAAAATACATTTGGATTCATCATTTCCTTTTCCGTTATTTGCATATCGGTTATATTTGTATGGAATACATCGAGCTGTAATTTTAAGTTCTTTGAGGAGTTCTTCTCGTTCTTCGTTTACCGCTTCATCAGCATAACAAAGTGCAAATCCCGCTTGATGTTTGTTTTTTTCCGAAAAATATTCTTTTAATTCTGATACGCTTGATATTTCTTTTATATTATCTTGTAAAAAGG
>JALUEA010000082.1 GCA_027053135.1 Candidatus Altimarinota bacterium | reverse complement strand
AAAAATATGAAAATGGAGAAAAAAAATTTTTTGTAAATTTACAAGATATTATAAAAAAAGAGCTTATAGATCATTCTATAAACCCTAAAAATATTGTTTTTACAACGACTTGTACAAAATGTTCTCATAGCTTCTGGAGTCATCGATGTAAAGAAAAAGAACGAAACCTTACATATGTTTTTCAATAGTTTCCATTATAATTTGTTTTATTTCTGCTAATTTTTCAGCAGATCGTGCTTCAAATCGAGTTGTTAAATATGGAGAAGTGTTTGATGCTCGTACAATCCCCCATGCATTATCACCAAACTCAATACGAATTCCATCGATTGTAATAGCATCTGGATACCGTTCTTGTAAATCAGCAACAATTTTCTCCAAAATTTCAAATTTTTTCGTTTCACTCACTGGAATTTTTTCTTCAGGTGTAACAAAAGTTTGTGGTAATTGCCCTAATTCATCAGTAAATGTTTTCCCTTCATTTATTTCTAATTGTAACGCTATTTCTAATAATTTTGCTGATGCTAATAAAGCATCATCAAATCCAAAATAATTTTCTGACATAAATATATGGCCAGAAACTTCTCCTCCAAGTAAAGCATTATGCGCTTCCATTTCCTCTTCTACAAAACTATGTCCTGTTTTACACATTACTGGCTTACCGCCAAATTTTTCAATTTCCTCCTTTAACAACTCTGTAGATTTTAAATCATACACAATTGCGCCTCCTGCATTTTCTTCTTTTTGCAATATATCTCTTGCTAATAATAATAATAACAAATCAGCCGAAAAACTGTTTCCTTTTCTGTCTACTATTCCAACCCTATCTCCATCTCCATCATAGGCTAATCCAAAATCAAGTTTTTTTTCTATAACAAGTTTTTTTAAATCAGCCATGTTCTCTTCTCTTTCAGGATCAGCTTCATGATTTGGGAAATTCCCATTTACATCACAATATAATTCTACTACTTCAAAACCTGATCTCTTAAAAAATTCTGGATAATATGCTCCTGCAATTCCATTTCCAGCATCTATTCCAATTTTCCACGATATTTTTTTCTTTTTTAGAATACTAAAATCAGTAATTTCTTCAAGTAAGGAATAATATTCTTCTGCAATATCAAGTCTTTTAATTGTTCCATGATCAGAAGAATACTCACCATTATTCTCTAAATCAATAAAATCTTTTTCTTGAATTATATCCCAAATTTTTTGAAGTTCATCGCCACAAATAGAATGAGCTCCTCCAGAAAGAAGTTTAAATCCATTATATGGAGCAGAATTATGACTTGCTGTAATAGATACTCCTCCATCAAATCCTTTTGTACAAACAGAAAAATATAATAAAGGTGACGGTAACTCCCCTGCATCTATTACATGAATTCCACTCTCTACTAAACCATCTATAAAATGAGATTTTAATACTGGACCTGAATTCCGCCCATCTCGTGATACAACCACAGTTAGAGAATCTTTATGTGGATATTTCCCTCGAAGATATCGTGCATATCCTTTTGCAATAAGCTTTGCACCATCTTCATTAAAATCTTTCCCATAAATTCCACGAATATCATAGGCTCTAAAAATATGTTTTGCTATCATATACTATACATAATAATACGTTTTTATTCTCAATCTAACATAATTATATCAACTTCCCAAAGACAACAAATCTTTCATGTCCTGTTATCTCCACCTCAACACATTTTCCAATAAACTGCTCTCCCCTATTTCCAACAGGAAAAAGTACAGTCCTTCCCGTATGACTTCTTCCTTTTGCAGTGTATTCATCTCTTTTTTTATTATATTTCACTGAATCAACAATAACTACTTCTCTTTTTCCTATCAGTTGTTTATTTAAAAAATCAATAGATTTTTCAAGAACATCCGTTAAAACTTGAAATCGTTCTTTTTTAACACTATCTGGCACATCATCTTCCATTTTTTCAGCAGAAACAGTCCCTTTTCGAGGAGAATATTTAGAGATAAATGCCATTAAAAAATGTTGGGTCTCAAATAATTCTATTGTTTTTTGAAAATCTTTTTCTGTTTCTGAACAAAACCCTACAATAATATCAGTTGTAATCATCATTTCTGGAACTGCTTTTCGAAGTTTTGCAATAAAATCAGTAAATCGTCCTATATTATGTTCTCTTCCCATTTTTTGTAATATTCGTGTCGAACCACTTTGCACAGGTAAATGAAGACATCGAGAAATATTTTTATGTTTCGCTATAACCTCTATTATATCATCTCCCATATGTCGAGGATGTGGTGATGTAAATTGTAATCGTTTTAAATTTGGAATCTCAGCAATTTTATCAAGTAAAAATGCAAAATCTGTCTGACGCTGTAACGTTTTCTTGCTCGTATCATCTAAAAAATATGCATTTACATTTTGTCCTACTAAAGTAATTTCTATTACTCCTTTTTTTACATGATTCTTACATTCTTCAAGAATATCATGAAATTTTCTTGATCGTTCTTTTCCTCGTGCAAAAGGAACAATACAATACGTACAAAACTTATCACACCCCGTCATAATAGGAACAGTTGCTCTATATTTTTCAGTAAGTTTTGGAGAAATATTTAAATAATCAAAACTTTCTGCTTCTTCTACATCCTTAAAAACAGGTCTCGTAATACGTGAATCAAATTGATGCAATATTTCTGGTAAATCTTTCATATCTTCTATTCGAAACACGAAATCTATACTTTTATTTCTTTCTGTTCGTTTTAACAGTGCATCTATTTTTTCTAATTGTTTCTTTTTTTCATCTTTTTGATTTTTCGGTATGTTCTCATTTGGTATCAATCGCAGTGCTTCTAAATCTTTTAATGTTGATGTATGACGAATCATACACCCTGTAATAGCTACTATCTTCCCTGCTCTTTTTGCATTATACACATGTCCAAATACTCTATCTTCTGCATGTTGTTTAATTGAACACGTATTAAAAATCACCAGATCAGCATCTTCCTGTGTTTCTTGTTCTATAAGTCCTACAGATTCGAGTACAGTAGAAAGCTTCTCAGAATCTGAGTGATTCATTTGACAACCAAATGTTTTAATAAAATATGTTTTCATTGATATAATAGTATTATGATTTTTATACTTTTTATAAAAATACTACTAAAATACCTCATATATTACAA
>JALUEA010000081.1 GCA_027053135.1 Candidatus Altimarinota bacterium | reverse complement strand
GATGGAACCTTTAAACCAGAAAAATTAGTAAATCGAGTAGAAGCCTTAAAAATGATTTTGAATTCTGCACAAGTTCCCATTACAAAAACAGAAGCAGAAAAATTTTCTGATATACCAAAAGATACATGGTTTGCACCATATGTCTATACAGCAAAAGAAAAAGGAATTGTATCTGGCGATGGAAATACTGGACTTTTTAAACCAGCAAGAACTGTTATAAAAGCAGAATTTCTTAAAATGGCGTTACTTGGGTTTCATCATGATATTTCAAAACATATAGGAAAAAAAAATATTGCATCAGATGTTCCAAATAACGCATGGTATCTACCATACCTTAGCTATGCACGAGTACTCCTTATAATAGAACCAGATAATAACAATAAACTCTATCCAGAAAAAAAACTTTCACGAGGAGAATGTGCAGAAATTTTGTATCAATTAATTATCTTAAAACAAGGAGGGAATACACAAAAATATCTTAAACTTACTGAATCTGAATTACTGAATGTTATTTTACAACTCTCAAACGATAATATTTCAAGTGCAAGAGAACATGTCAACGCATCAGTGAACTATTCAGAATTAGCATTACAATCTGATCCAAACGAAGGAATTGTAAAAGCCGCTCATGAAATAGCACTTGGTATGCAAGATTTAGTAAAAGCATATGAATACGGCCTAAAGGGAAAAAAAGAAGATCTTATATCATTTGCAAATAAAGCAAAAGAAAAAGCAGGTATTGCATACTCATACAGCCCATCAACACAACCTATTGGAAAAAAAATTAAAGAATATGCAAATGCATTATTAGAACAAGTAAAATAAATATTTTCTTAAATATTTTCATGAAATTTACCCTTGATTTAGGAGGATCAACAATAGATATACACTATATTATTGACAATAAAAAAGAGTTTCACTCATTAGAGTCGAAACTCTTTAATAAAAATATAAAAAATCTTATAGATAATAATGAAATTCAAAAACTTAATACAATACTTCAAGCATTTCATATATATAAACTTCCGCAATGGAAATCTTCAAAAACACATACCCTTCTTATAACAGGAGGATTTTCAAATACTCTCAAACAAGAAAGAAAAAAAATTCATACAGTTCTGATACAAAATAAACGCTTATCAATACAAATAATATCTGAATTTGTTGCAATTGGAAAAGGTGCAGAAATACTCTCAAAACAAGAATCTGGGATTGCAGTATCTCTTGGTACTGGAACAGCAATGGTTTATTTTAATTCAAAAAAAAATATATATACCCATATTAAAGGAACAGGACTTGGAGGAGGAACATTTATAGGATTAAGCAAAGCACTTCTAAAAACATCAAATTTTGAAAATATTTCTCAACTTGCAGAAAATGGTAAAAAAAATAATATAGACCTTTCTATTGGTGATATTGTTGGAGGAGATATTGAATTACTCCCTGCACATGCAACTGCCTCAAATTTTGCAAAATATTCCTCTACATCATCAAAAGCAGATATAGCACTTGGAATTGCTACACTTATTGCAGAATCCATTACTGCACTTGCAATTGAAAAATGCTTACGATACAAGCAAACCCATATCATCTTTGGTGGGAAATTTTCTAAACTTCCTATTTTACAAAAACATGTTCTAGCAACAACCAAACTCTTTAATATTACTGCAATATTCCCACAATATTCTGAATATATAACAGTAATTGGAGCGAGTAATTATAGCTGATTACAAATACAAACATACTATACAAATACAAAAAGAACAGATACACACTTGTAGTATCTGTTCTTTATAAAAAATAAAAATGGTGGGCCTGGCTGGATTTGAACCAGCGACCAAAAGATTATGAGTCTTCTGCTCTAACCCCTGAGCTACAGGCCCATGAATTCCTACTAAGAATCCTGTCTTAATAAGAATACAGAAAAAAACAAAACATAGCAATACCTTATTTTATTGCTTCTACACGAACCGTAAGTGCCGCATGAAATTCCGGAGAAAATACAACTTCTACCCGATTATCACCAATATCTTTAATCTTCTTTATAACATGAATCTGATTTTCTTCAACTTCAACATCAAAATCTGTCTTAATTCGTTCCGCAATATCTGCTTCAGAAATAGAGCCAAATAAATGTCCTTTTTTAGACACTTTCGCAGTAAATAACAATGTTTTTCCAGCTAATTTTGCAACTGTTGCCTTTGCCCATTCTATGAATTCTGAAGAATCTTTTTCTCCATTTGGAACAAACGATTCTGCTTTTAATTCTTCCTCAACAGAAGGGAATTTCGCCAACTTAGCAGGAATTAACTTATTAACAGCAAATCCCCGTGGGATATCTACTACCTGACCTGCGACTCCAAGACCTTTAACATTTTTAAGTAACAATACTTTCATGATTAATATGTTATAAAAGAAATAAAATTACTGAGAAACCACTGAGGGAAATCCAACCAAGTAGCATTCTTCAATGACCGTCGTTCCAACATATATGCATTTGTAATATTTGAGAACCGATCCTTATGAGAACCAACTCTATTAATATTCAACCCTTTTAAATCCGAATCAAAACAATAAAGATATGTAGGAGAGAAAAGGAAAACCGCTGGAATATCTTGCTTAAATACTTCTCGCAATTTCTGCATTTTTGCTGCACGAACATCTGAGATATGAGATCTTCGAATTTCTTCGATTAAAACACTTGCTACAGGATTTTTATAATCTGAAAGATTATCTTTCCCTACCTGACTTTCATGAAAAAATTCATAAATATCCAGATTATACCCAAGGCTTTGACCGTAAAGAAGAATATCATATTCTCTATGCTTTACTCTATCTAAAAAAGCATCCATATTCAAGACTTTTATGTTTAGATCTATACCAATCTTTCCATAATCCTCTTTTAAATAGTTTGCAACTTCCTTATAATAATACGGTTTATCAGCTGTGACAAGAGTTAGTTGAAGTTTTTTTCCTTTTTTATCTTCACGAATTTCATATTTCTGATTTTGACTCTTTTTTTCTTCTAAAATAGGTTGTAAATAGACAGAAATAGCATCTTCTTTTTCTAACTCTCCATCAAAATTCCAAAACTCTACTCGTATTTCATGCGTTCCGTCATTAAATGTATCATTAAAATCTATATCAAAACTCCATGTTCGTGCCATTGTAGGTTTTTCTTCTTCCCTCAAAAATTTATCATCAATAAAAATCTTTGTTTTTTCGATTTTTAAAGGAAATTTCCCCTTTATAGTAAAGACTTTATCATAATCAGATCGTTTAGCTTCAAAAGTATTCTTCAATGTTGGAAATGTAATATACGGAGTTTCTGATCCTTTTGGAACAAAAGTTTTTGGTTTAGAACTTGGGAGAAAATATCCAACATCTTTTAATGCTCCTCGTGCTTTTACAAGATCAAATTGGTTTACCCAATCAGAATTATCAGACTCAAGTAAAGGAGTATCAATTCTAACTCCATCTATAATATGTTTTAGAATCCCCTCTTTATCTGTTGCTAACTGCATTGCTAAACGAATATTTCTTCCTCTGTTTCCATCAAATATTGATTTTTTCATATTAAAAAACAATGCAGAATACTGCGGGAGATTATATTCCTTTACAGAAAATTTCTCTGGAATGACAAATTTATCTTTATCTATTTTTAAAAACGGACGAATCCCATTTAACGAATCAACTGCTAAAGAAAGTGCATTTCGCCTTGAATAAATATAAAACTGAATTTCTGATATGTAAGGACTAAATAATGAAGAATTTTCGAATGCCAAAAGTGATAATTTAAAAACTCCTTTTTTTGACTCTGTAAGTGTTTCAAATTTATATGGACCATTTCCAATAGGATTTTTTGAAAAATCATTGTATTCCAACTCTGCTACTGGCACATCTTGTAAAATATGCTTTGGTAAAATTCCTACAGTAAAGTTTGTTAAAAAATATTTATACGGATACTGTATAGTAAATGAAATTTCCCTATCACTTATTTTTTTTATTTCCACATCTTTAAAAGCCTTTTGTAATACATCATTATGAAAATCTTTTGATTTAATAACAGTATTAAAAGTATAAAAAACATCATCAATCGTAACATCTGCTCCATCATGCCAACGAAGACCTTCTTTAAGACGGAATGTATATGTTTTTTTATCTGATGACAAAGTATGAGTAGCAATATAATCAACTGTCTTTCCTGAATTTGTATCAAAACGCATTAATCCTGCAAAAACCAATGAAGTCACATCTGATTCGAAACTTTTATCACGTTTTCCATATACATATAAGGGATTCAATACCATATCTGATACATTCCCAAGAACTCCCTCTTTATATACCCCCCCTTTCTCTGGTGCTGAAATAGAATGATCCGTAAAAAATACAGAAATAACTCCAAATAGCCCCCAGAAAAAAAGCCCTCCTAATAACAATAAGGCAAGCTTTTCCATTTTGGTGACACCCGAAAATAATTTTTTCTTCACCACTTTTATTCCTCTCATACAACTGTTTAATAAATATTAATTCACAACGAAGATAACACATTCTAATAAAATTATTTTTAATAGAATCATTACCCTATTTCATAATATTTTAGATTAAACAATATGATACAAAAAAGCAGAAACAGCAAATAAAATTGCTAAAAAAACTGTCATTTTATGAATAACTCTTTCTCCTCCTCGCTTTGTAGTAAGCGTAGATGAATCTTCTCCTGCCATTGATCCCATTCCGGCATTAGTTTTTGGTTGCAATAAAATGATAATAATCAATAATATAGCTGTAATAATTTCGATCCACAAAACAATATCTTTAATATTTCCCATATTTTTCTGTAATGTAAAATGTATAACACTAATAGTTTCACTCAATCTCTAAATTTTATCAAGAGGTAATTTAAAATTCTCTAGCACTTAAATAAAAAAACAATATATACTCAGTAATGTATTTATTCTCTCTTTTTTCATAATCCTATGCATTTTGCAGATAGAATTAACCAATCAATACGAACAAAACAATCTGTTCTTTGTCTTGGACTTGATCCTCATTGGGACAGAATTCCTCAATTTTTAAAAAAAGATTGTTCCCCAGATGAAACAATTCTTAAATTTTTAATTCCAATTATCGATGCATGCGCACCGCATATTGCATGTGTCAAACCACAAATTGCATTTTTTGAACAATTTGGAAGTATTGGATTTAATGCATTCGAAAAAGTATGTATGTATGCCAAAGAAAAAAATCTTCCGGTTATTGTTGATGCAAAAAGAGGAGATATAGGATCTACTGCAGAAGCATATGCTGAAGCGTTTCTTGGAAAGAATAGACCATATGATGCTCTTACCGTAAATCCATATATGGGAGAAGACACACTCATTCCTTTTATAAAAAAGGCAAATGAAAATAAAAAAGGAATTTTTGTACTCGTAAAAACTTCAAACCCTGGATCCGGAGATATTCAAGATTTACCGATAGGAGAAGAACTCGTATGCGAAAAAATTGCACGAATGGTCTCTCGATTGGGAACAGAAAATGTAAATGAAGAACAATATTCAAATATTGGTGCAGTCGTTGGTGCGACGTACCCTGAAGAACTTTCTTTTTTACGAAGAGATATGCCTTCTCAAATATTTCTTATTCCAGGATACGGCGCACAAGGAGGTAAATCAGAAGATTTAAAACCCGCATTTTATGATGATGGAAAAGGTGCTATTGTGAATTCTTCACGAGGAATTTTATTTGCCTTTGAAGAGAAAGGAGAACCTGAAAAATTTGCTTTTCATGCAGGAGAAGCAGCACAAAAAGCAAAAGAAGATTTAGATTTCCTCGCATAATAGACGCGTTACATTTGCACCACATCTCGTATTATATGGAGATCTATTTGTTATATCTCCATAGGGATCTTTCACCACTTTCTCACATCGTGGTTTCTGTAATTCAAAGTGTCCATTCGCATCTTCCTTTACCGCAACATGATATGTATAAATAATTGGATGCTTATTTGTATCATTTTTTAAACGAATTGTTTCCGTATAACACAAAACATTATCTGCTATTTTTGATGAAAAATATTTAACCGTATGTGAAGCATATTCTTTTTCTTTTTGTGCTAATTTTTGTTGATCCGTAGATTTGCTATTACACTGAGAACTTAAATCACATAATGTTTTAAAATCTTTTTCTTCTACTGCTTTTTCAATTGTAGTAACAAATGCTGTATATTTCGATTCTATACTGCTGTCCGATTCTTCCTCTGTTTCATCACTATCTCCAATAAATACATCATTTATAATCTCCTCTCCATTCATCATTTCTTCCGTACTCATTGTCAATGAATCTTCTAATTCTTGCCCTGTAGAAGTAGGGGGTTCTGAAATATCTTCTGCTATCACCTCAATTGAATTATTATAAAAAAAACGAAGAAAGACCCACACAACCCCAACAATACTTACAAGAACAATTCCGGTAATAATTTTCTTCTTTGATTTCGTATTCTTTTCTGTTTCTATGTGTATATTTCTCATCTTACTTAGTATAAAAAATTACATTATGCAATTGTATCCTTACAATTACCACTATTATATCATAGTATACCTAATAGAAAAAAGAAGAAAAACAAAAGAAAAACGCTTTGCTTTCTAAAAAGAATATTTGATACAATTACAAAAAACACCTACTCTTTAAATTCTACAAATCTATGACAGAGTTAGAAACACCTCAACACTCTATTACAAATCATAACTTGAAACTTTTTTCCAAATCTGATCAATACCTATCTCAATTAAAATCATATGGAATTATTGAACAAGGACATTTTGAATATAAAGGAAAAGCAAATGATGGTTCACGACTAAGAGGAGAGTATTTTATCAATTTTAGAAAACTCACAACAGCGCAAGAAATAGCACTTGCTCCATTATACTGGGAAGCAATAGAAGAATTTTTTAGCGATAAACTTTCTGATTTAATTATTGTTGGAGTCGCATTTGGATCATTAAGCTTACCAAAAGTAATTCAGACACTCGGGTTTCAAAAATATAATATAGAATACGCATATACAGAAAAAAGACATGGTATTCTTGGATTATACGGAGAACAAGCAGAAAAATGTAGAGGAAAACATATTCTATTTATAGAAGATATTTTTAATAATGGAACATCAATCTCAGAACTTTCAAAAACAATACAAAAAAACAAAGATATATTTGAAATTAAAGGATATTCTATCTTGTATGGTGTTCATAGAGGACATAAATTTGCTGATGAACCAAAGGGAGAAATATATGCGATGAGCCAAATTTATGCTCCTGCAGTGCATGCATCAAAATTACCTCCAGCTGTATTAGCACTCCCATTAAAAGAATATAAAAAATAACTTTTACCGTATTATTCCCATGACATTTTTTCAATCCGAACCAGAAATTACTCCATTTTATGATCCCAATATATCATACGAAGAAAATTGTAAATCTGGACCTTTTGGTGGATTTGCAGATGGTATTACATATGAAAATAAAGGAGAACCACAATATGATTTTTTAGGACATAAAGTATATCTTCCTTTTGGAATTCCTGCAGGACCAATTCCAAATGCAAATTTTTGTAAAGGAGGATTCCAAAAAGGATTTGATATTATTATGTATAAAACGGTACGAACTCGTCCTCATCCATGTAACCCATTTCCCAATATTGTTCCAGTACAAACAAAAGAACAATTAACTCTTGAAGAAGCAAGAAAAGGATTAATTATGGGAAATAAGTTTACAAATCCAATTGCTATTACCAATTCGTTTGGAGTACCGTCTCTTTCTCCAGAAGAATGGATTCCTGATATGAAAAAAGCAGTAGAACTCGCTGGAAAAGGACAAATTCTTATTGCAACCTATTTAGGAACTCCTGGTAATGGAGAAGAAGCCTTTATCCAAGACTGGATAGATGGAGCAAAAATGATTCTTGAAACAAATGCACCAATAGTAGAACTTGATTTATCATGCCCAAATGAAGGAAAAAGTTCTCTACTCTGTCATGACACCGAGAGAGTTGTAAAAATCGTAAAAGCAATTCAACCAGTCTTTGCTCCTAAAAAGATTCCAGTCCTTATAAAACTCTCATATTTCCCATCTGATAAGAAATTACAGGACTTTATAGAAAAAGTATCACCGTATGTTGCAGGGTTTAATGCTATTAATACTATAGCAGGAAATGTCCGAAAAGAAGATGGATCACAGGCATTACCAGGAGAAGGAAGGCTCCTTTCTGGAGTATGTGGAGCGCCAATTAAATGGGCTGGGCTTGACATGGTAAAAAGAATGGCAAAAATAAGAGAAACATCTCAGTATAAATTTATTATTATTGGAACAGGAGGAGTAACAACACCAGAAGATTATAAAGAATATATTAAAGCAGGTGCTGATGCCGTTATGAGTGCTACAGGTGCTATGTGGAATACTAATTTAGCAAAAGAAATAAAAGAAACAATCCTATAACAATATACAATCATCGCTCTAGGCAAAAAGAAAAAAGTTTTGTACACTCTTCTTTGTATAAAACTTTTTTATAATTCACTATTTTTTATGTCTCAACTTTTAAAAGGATTAAATGATGAACAACGATCTGCTGTTACACACAAAGATGGTCCCCTTTTAGTAGTTGCAGGTGCGGGATCAGGAAAAACAAAAGCATTAACCGTTCGAATTGCATATTTAATGGATCAAGGGGTACAAGCACGCGAAATTTTAGCTATTACATTTACCAATAAAGCCGCAAGAGAAATGAAAACACGGGTAGAAACCTTACTCGAAAAAGTCGGAAGCGAAATTGACCCAAATGGGAAAATTATCACACCTGTTATTGGAACATTCCATTCTATTGGAATGCGAATTTTACGAAAAGAGATAGAAATTTTAGGACGAGAAAAAGATTTTACTATTTTTGATACAACCGATACAAAATCTCTTGCACGAACTATTCTCAAAGAGCGTAATATTAAAACAGAAATTTTAAACACAGCAGGACTTTTACGAAGTATATCACAACTTAAAAATGATATGATTTCACCAGAACAAGCTCTTGAAGTTGCAGAAAATTATAGAGATACTCTTATTGCTGAATGCTATAAACAATATCAAAATACCCTTTTATCTTCCAATGCTGTTGATTTTGATGATTTAATTTTATTACCAGTACAAATTTTTCAAAATTTTCCAGATATTCTTGCAAAATACCAAAATTGGTGGAAATATATAATGATTGACGAATATCAAGATACAAATTTTTTACAATATAAATTTGCTCAATTACTTTCTCAAAAACATAATAATATTTGTGCAATTGGAGATAGTGATCAATCTATATATAAATTTCGAGGAGCTGATTTATCAAATATTCTTAATTTTCAAAAAGAATATAAAGACGGGAAAACGGTTATTTTACATAAGAACTATAGATCAACCAAAAATATTTTATCTGCTGCTGATGCTGTTATTTCACAAAACTCTGATAGAATTGAAAAAACCATGACAACAGATAATGAACAAGGTGATGAAATTACTATTTTTGAACTTGACGATGAAAAAGAAGAAGCAAATATTATTTTTGATGAAATAGAACAGTATATAAAAAAAGGAGGATCTCTTTCAGATATTGCCATTTTATATAGAACAAATGCTCAATCTCGTGCCCTAGAAGAATCAGCATTACGGCATGCTATTCCTTATACTATTGTTGGTGGATTAAAATTTTATGCTCGAGCAGAAGTAAAAGATATTCTTGCATATTTACGATTTATCAAAAATGAGAATGACACCGTGGCTCTTGAGAGAATTATCAATGTTCCATCTCGAAAAATTGGAAAAAAATCAATAGATGCTTTAAAAAACTTTGCATTATCCAAAAAACTTGAACTTGGAAAAATGCTTTCTCATGTAGGAGTTGCTGAAGGAATTTCTCCTACTGCAAAAAAACAAATCATTCTTTTTGATACAATGATTACTAATTTTAGAGCAAAAGAAAAAACCGAAAAACTTTCTGATTTTATTACAGAAATAATTCAAACAATCAGATACGAAGAAATGATAGAAAAAAAATATGGAATTGGAAGTGAAGAATCTATTTCACGAATCGATAATATTAAAGAATTAATTTCTGTTGCACGAAAATATGATACTGTCGAACCAGGCAATGCTCTTACATTATTTTTAGAAGAAGTAGCTCTCATTAGTGATTTAGATGTTTTAGATGAAAATACTCAAGAAACAAAAAACGAAATAAAAGAACCACAAGTAACATTGATGACTGTACATTCTTCAAAAGGATTAGAATTTCCTCTTATATTTATGTCTGGAATGGAAGAAAATATTTTTCCATCATCTCGATCGTTTTCTAAACCAGAAAATTTAGAAGAAGAACGACGATTGATGTATGTAGGAATGACACGAGCCGAAAAAAAACTCTATATTACTTTTGCAAAAAGTCGAATGTTATATGGAGATATCCAGTACAACTCTCCTTCTCGATTTATTTCAGAAATTCCAAGTGAACTCTGTGATGGAAATTATTTTTCCTCACGAGAAATGGGATCTCAATTTGCACGAAAACAAATTCATACCATTTCACATAATTTTGAAATATATGATGTTGTTTCGCATAAAAAATTTGGAATAGGCACAATTCTCAATATTGAAGGAGATATTTTAACTATTACCTTTCAAGAAGTCGGAGAGAAACGTATGGTGGCATCAATTGCTCCTCTCACAAAAGTTGAAATGGATATTTTATCCCCCTAATAACGCTGCTAAAGGATCTACATCACTGGATATTGTCGCAGTAGATGTTGATGTTGGCTCCGGAGTTGATGTTGGCTCCGGAGTTGATGTTGGCTCCGGAGTTGATGTTGGCTCCGGAGTTGATGTTGGCTCCGGAGTTGATGTTGGCTCCGGAGTTGATGTTGG
>JALUEA010000080.1 GCA_027053135.1 Candidatus Altimarinota bacterium | reverse complement strand
AATTCATACTATTAAGTCTCGTAATAGTGAAGGAGATAAAATGGATATAGAATTGAAAAAAACAGGTAAAAATTCCATACTCTCTAGTTATTTACCAAATTATTTTGATAGTCTGGAAGATGGAGTAGATTATATTGAGTATGATGGTACGGGGAAAATTATTTCTCAGTCTAAATATAATGAAACGCTTGGTGTGTATGATACTTTTATAGTTGGTAAAAATGGAGAAAAAATTTATGCATTTAATAAAATGAAGCAATTACATCCAGAAATATCAAATGAAGATTTATATATGAAGTACATTGCAGAACAATTAGATGAAGAGCGTTTTAATCAATTTTTAAAGGTAATGGTAAAATACCTTCCTGATAAGAAGAATAAAAAATTCAATTTTAGTAACCCTATTGTTAAGTGGATGGGATTTTCTACTGACTATATTCCATCAGCAAATGAGGTAATTGGAAATATAGATAAAAAAACGAATCGAATACAAGATGATTGTGATGGTTATGCAGAGTTAGCGAAAAAATATTGGAGGTTACATGGAGAAAATGCACAAATAATCTATATTAATAAGCATGCTTTTCCTTTAAATATAAAAAAGAATGAGAATGGATTATATACGGCTACTACTCTTGGAACATTTGGGCGAGATAAGAATGGAAATAGAGATGGGGTTCCATTACTGACTTTATATGATTATAAGGAATATGAGAAAAATAAAAAAGGATTTAAGACAATAAAACAAGCGATACAGGCTGTTTTGAAGAAATATGGAAGTTTAGCAGAAGGGAGATTTAATCTATTAGATCAGAATAAAATTTTAGTAATAAATAGATATGATAAGCATGAGGAGAAGAATTATATTATAACTCCTGTTCCTATCGATATGTTAATGGATACTGAGAAAGTTGATGCTTTTTTAGATAATGAGTATAGGAGGTATATGAGGAAGAAACGTAAAAAATATGTTTTGAAATAAAATATCCTAAAAAGGATGATATATATTTAAAGCGGAGAAAAGATATAGAGGAATTTTTATTTTTATGATACTTTTATAGGGAAAAAAATTATGTAAAAATACTTCTATAAATTTATGACAACAACTATAAAATTACCAGAGCTTCTTTTACCTGCAGGGAGTAAAGATAAAGCATTAACTGCATTTCGGTATGGTGCAGATGCAGTGTATATGGGTGTCCCAATGTTTTCGTTACGAACACGAGAAAATAATGTTACAGATCAAGATATTGTAGATGTATTAGATTTTGCACGAAAAAATAATAAAAAAGTATATGTTACATTGAATGGGTTTCCGCATGAATTTGCAATTGAGCAAATTAAAACGCATTTAGCATTTTTAGAAAGGGTAAAACCAGATGGTATTATTTTTGCTGATTTAGGTGTACTTGCACTTGCGAGAGAATATGCTCCGAGTATTCCAAAACATTTATCAGTTCAAACGAGTACCGTAAATATTCCAGCAATGAAAATGTGGATGGAATTGGGGGTAGAACGAATTATTCTTGCACGAGAAATGTCTATTCGGGAAGTAGCGAAAATTCATGAAGTCTTACCAGAATTAGAGTTAGAATATTTTATTCACGGGGCGGTTTGTATGGCATATTCAGGGAGATGTTTATTATCAAACTTTACAGGTGGACGAGATGCAAATCGTGGAGCATGTAATCATACATGTCGATGGAATTATAGAATATTTGATGAAGATGGACGAGTTATTGATGTGAGTAGTCATGAAGAATTACGAGAAGATGATAAAAAGAATCATTGTTGTGGATCGGGTGAATGTAGTACGGAAAAAGAAAGGGGAGAAGAAACAGAAGAAGATATTATAAAAAATGCAAAATCTATTCGAGATTTTGAAAAATTACATTTTTGGGAAGAAGAGGAACGACAAGGAGAAATTATTCCAGTAGAAGAAGATTTTCATGGGACTCATATTATGTCTTCGAAAGATATGTGTATGATTGAAGATATGCAAAAAATTATAGATGCAGGAGTGTGTTCATTGAAAGTCGAAGGACGAAATAAAACAGCGTATTATACTGCGACTATAGCGAGAGCATATAGAAAAGCTCTTGAGAATTATGTAAATGGAGTAGAGAAAGATGATCGTTTATGGGATGAAATTAATGCTACAGCGAATAGGGGGTTTTTTCCAGGATTTTTAAATGGAAAACCACGAAAAGGATCGGTAAAATTTGAAGCGAATGCAAGTAAAGCAAATAAAGAGTTTGCAGGTCGAGTTGTTGGATGGAGTGATGGACGATTAGAAATTATTGTAAAAAATAAAATTGAAGCGGGAGCGAAATTAGAGGTTGTTATGCCAAGTATTGATGATGATTTTGTGATTATTGCAAAAAATATGAAATTTGGAGATACGCCTGTGGATGTTGTTCATGGGGGAAATATAAATAAAAAAGTAACTCTTGACTGTCCACAAAAAATTGAAGCAGGAATTTTCTTGCGACAAGAAGCTCGAAACCCTGGTATAAAGAAAACACCTGCAGAGATTGCATCAGAAAGTTATAAAGCGTAGAGATATATGTATACAACACTAAAAGATGTTTTAGATATTGCAAAAAAGCAACTTTCTGTATCACATATAGAAAATGCTTCCTATGATGTATCGATTTTAGCGTCTGCTGTGTTTCGTTTATCTTCAGTGCAGTTGATAACAAAAGAAAATGAATTATTAGAGACGCTTGCTATTACCGAACGAGAAATACAAAAATTTTTTCATTACATAGCGTTACGATCGCAACATTATAGTGTTTCTGAAATATTGAAAAAGAAAAATTTTTATGGTTTAGATTTCATTGTAACAAATGATGTATTAACACCGCGTCCAGAAACAGAAATTTTAGTGGAACGCTCTTTTGAGTATATTAAACAACACACAGTGATAAATACTATTCTTGATATAGGAACTGGTTCTGGATGTATAGCAATAACACTTGCTGTACTGTGTAAAAAGGAAAATATTCATATGAAAATTATAGCTTCTGATATTTCATTAGATGCATTACGAATTGCAGAAAAAAATGCTAAAAAGCATGGCGTGTTTGATATGATAGAGTTTCAGCATTCTGATTTACTCGAAAATATAAATAAAACTCATTTGAAGAATTCGTGTATTGTTACAAATTTGCCATATATTCCGAATAATGACAGAAAAATAATGAGTAAGGAAG
>JALUEA010000079.1 GCA_027053135.1 Candidatus Altimarinota bacterium | reverse complement strand
TTTAAGTTTGCAGTGGGAAAAAGAATTTCAAAAATTAATAACGGAATTTAAAAAAACAGCTCAAGAAATAAATAAAATAATAAAATACGAATAAAAAACTCAGAAAAAAATTTATTTCTCAATTTTTTTATACTCTATTTCTCTTCTTCTAGCTTTCTAACATATCATCAGCAACTTTATATTTTGGATCTTCTGCTATATTCACTTCAATAATATCTTCTGCATTTAATAATAGTTTTCTACAGTCTGATGATAAATGTTGTAAATGTAATTTTTTACCTGCATCTTTATATTTTTTTGTAAGGCTATTAATTGCTTCAATACCAGAATGATCTAAAATTTTAGCATTTTGAAAATCTATATATACATTTTCTGGATCAGAAAAAATTTTTTCAGCAAATAACTCAGAAAAATTTTTTGTTGATGCAAAAAATATATATCCAGAAATTTTATGATGAATAGTTTGTTTTTCATGTTTATTGACAGAATCTTGAATTTCAATATTTGTTGATTTTTTCCAACTAAATACCAATGCTGAAATAATAATTCCAGAAACAACTGCAATTGCTAAATCTGTAAATACCGTAATAATAGAAACAAATACTAAGACGAATGCATCTGATCTTGGAATTTTATGTAAAATTCGTAAACTTGACCATGAAAATGTACCAATAACAACCATAAACATCACTCCCACCAATGCGGCTAAAGGAATTTGTTCAATAAAATGTAATCCAAACAGAATGAATAATAACAATCCAATTCCTGCAACAATACCAGTCCATCGTCCTCTTCCATTCGAATTAATATTAATCATACTTTGACCAACCATTGCACATCCTCCCATACCTCCAAAAAATCCCGTAACAATATTTGCTACTCCTTGTGCTAAACACTCCTTATTACTTTTCCCACGAGTATTCGTAATTTCATCAATCAATGAAAGTGTCATTAAAGACTCTATCAAACCAATACATGCTAATATCAGTGCATATGGAAAAATTATTTGAATGGTATGAAATGTTAATGGAATATTTGGTATATGAAAATCTGGTAACCCTCCAGAGATAGAAGCCCCTGACAACATATCTTTCACCGTTGGAATATCAATATTAAAGAAAATTACTATAAATGTAACAACAATAATGGCTGTTAATGCAGAAGGAACTGCTGTAGTAAATTTAGGCAAAAAATACATTATTGCCATAGTAAGGAAAATAAACCCAACCATTGGCAATAAAACTGGTAATGGTAACCATTCCCCTGCACTATTTTTAAACTGAGTTAATTGTGCTAATCCAATAACAATAGCAAGTCCATTTACAAATCCAAGCATTACTGGATAAGGAATAATTCGTGCAAACTTTCCAAGTTTCAATACTCCAAAAAGAATTTGTATAATTCCCATCAAAATAACAGTCGCAAATAAATACTCTATCCCATATTGAGAAACAAGAGTAACCATTACAACAGCTAAAGCTCCTGTTGCTCCAGAAATCATTCCAGGTCTTCCACTCAAAAGCCCCGCAATAAAACTCATCATAAAGGCAGCATAGAGTCCAACCATAGGATTTACTCCTGCTACAAACGCAAATGCAATTGCTTCAGGTACTAACGCAAGAGCTACTGTTAAACCTGATAATGTATCATTTTTCCAATTATGAGGAGAAAAATAATCTGTAATTTTTTTTAATTTTTTAAACATGAGAACAAAAATAACATATAATTATACTATACAAGATGAAGTGTACCATAGCTTCTCTGTCTCAGTTATAGTTTTTATAGAAAAAATTCTGCTTATTTTTTAGCATATTCTATGATACTATGAAGACACTCATTATTCTTTGATATAATTTTTATGACCAGTATTAGCATAAAACGCGCATTACTTTCTGTTTCTGATAAAAACGGAATTGTAGAAATAGGAAAATTTCTTGCAAACAAAGGAGTTGAAATTTTATCAACAGGAGGAACAGCAAAAATTTTAAAAGAAAATGGAGTTGATACAATAGAAGTATCTGATTATACAGGATTTCCAGAAATGCTTGATGGACGAGTAAAAACACTTCATCCTAAAATACATGGAGGATTATTGTCTTTACGAGATAATAAAGAACATCAAGAAACAATCGCAAAACATGATATTGGAAATATAGATTTAGTTATTGTTAATTTATACCCATTCGCAGATGTTTTAGCAAAAGGAGGAACAGAAGAAGAACTTATTGAAAATATTGATATTGGTGGACCTTCAATGTTACGAAGTGCTGCAAAAAACTTTCAATCAGTAACTGTTATTACAGATCCTGCAGATTACCAAGTGATAATGGAAGAAATTTCTGAATACGGAAATACTTCAATAGAAACACGAAAAAAACTCATGGGAAAAGTATATGCAACAACTGCTCAATACGATGCTATGATTGCTAATCAATTTTCTAATTTTTATGCCTTTGGAGGACCAGAAGTATACCCTCTTCGATATGGAGAAAATCCACATCAATCAGCTGCATTTTTTAATCTCCATTCAGAAGGAGCAAGCCTTCCAAATGCTCATAAAATCCAAGGAAAAGATCTTTCCTATAATAACTTACTTGATGCTGATGCAGCACTACGAGGTGTTTTAGAATTTTCTCAAGACCCAGCCTGTGTTATTGTAAAACACTTATCTCCATGTGGAACAGCAATTGCAGATGATTTATTTACAGCCTATACAAATGCATTAGCCTCTGATCCTATGTCAGCATTTGGAGGTGTTGTTGCTGTTAATAAAGAAATAACAAAAGAAATTGCAGAGAAAATGAATGAACATTTTCTTGAAATTGTTATAGCACCAAAAATATCTCAAGAAGCAAAAGAAGTATTTTCACAAAAACCAAATCTACGAGTATTAGAAATAGAAGATTTCAGACTTCCAAAAACACAAAAAGATGCACGAACAGTATTAGGAGGATTTCTTGTTCAAGACCTTGATACGAAAGAATTAGAAGATAAAGATATTACAATTGTTACAAAACGACAACCAACAACAGAAGAATTAAATAATTTATGGTTTGCTTGGAAAGCAGTAAAAGCCGTGAAGTCAAATGCTATTGTAATTGCGAAAGATGGCGCTACTGTTGGAATTGGAGGAGGAGTAACATCACGAATTGATGCAAGTGAACTTGCTATAAAAAAGGCTGGAGAACGAGCGATTGGTGCGAGTTGTGCATCTGATGCATTTTTTCCTTTTCCTGATGGTCCTGAAGCACTTGCTGAAGCAGGTGTAACTTCCATTATTCAACCAGGAGGAAGTAAAAATGACCAAGCGGTGATTGATAAATGCGATGAACTCGGTATCGCCATGGTGTTTACAGGAACACGATCGTTTCGACACTAAAATACTCTCTTAAAAAATAATTTATATATAACAAAAGACCTCATTTATTATGTATTGAGGTCTCTTTTAAAAATCAAATTCTATAACTTCTATAATTAATTACGCATTTCTATTTACACAATTCAAATCTTTAAATGCTTCTTCAAGTCGTATAACAAAAGCCTCTTCTCCTGATCGCAAAAACTTACGAGGATCATAATACTTCTTATTTGGTAAATCTTCTCCCTCTGGATTTCCAATTTGTGTTTGAATATACTCTTTATTTTTTTCTATATAATCTCGTACCCCTGAACAAAATGCCCACTGTAAATCTGTATCTAGATTCATTTTAATAACTCCATACTCAATAGCTTCCGTAATTTTACTTTTTTCAGATCCACTTCCACCATGAAATACAAAATGTACAGGTTTTGAAGTTTCTGTAGCAAATTTTTGTGCTACATACTCTTGAGAATTTTTAAGAATTTTTGGTTCAAGATGCACATTTCCTGGCTTATACACTCCATGAACATTTCCAAATGATGCAGCAATAGTAAATCTCTTACTTATCCGTGAAAGCTCTTGGTATGCATAGGCAATATCTTCTGGTTGAGAATATAATTTTGCATTATCAATATCCGTATTATCAACACCATCTTCTTCTCCTCCAGTAATTCCTAATTCAATTTCAAGTGTCATTTGTAATCTATTCATTCGTTCCAAATATGCAGAAGATATTTCTATATTTTTTTCTAATGTTTCTTCAGATAAATCTAACATATGAGAACTAAAAAGCGGCATCCCATGACGCTCAAAATATTTTTCTCCATAATCTAATAATCTATCAATCCATTGTAAATTTTTATATGCACAATGATCTGTATGTAAAATAACCGGAACATCATACATTTCCGCTAAGGTATGAACATGCAATGCTGCCGCAATACATCCTTGTGCCGAAGCCTCAAATGTATCATTTGGAAGACTCTTTCCTGCATACATTTGCCCCCCTCCAAAAGATAACTGAATAATAACAGGTGAATTCACTTTTCTTGCCGTTTCCATTACTGCATTTACAGAATTTGATCCAACAACATTTACTGCTGGAATAGCATAATTATTTGCTTTTGCATCATCAAAAACTGCCTGTACTTCATCTCCAAAAAGTACTCCTGATCGAAATTTTGTCATATTATAAGTAATTTAAAAGTATATAATTATTTACTATCTCGTAACTGTTCTGCTTTTCGTAGTTTTGCAAGAAAAATTAAAATATCTCCTCTTGAATGCAAAGAATAATTAATTTTATTTAAAATATTCAAATCAATATAATGGAGTCGAACTCCATGAGTTGAAGAATCAAATATATTTAATAAAAGTTCTATTGCATCTTTATCTCTATACTTCTGTTCAGAATCAGTCACATCTATACGATACTTTATACTATCATACAAATAAATAATATCTTGCATAGGGAAATTATATATCGACAATTTTCGTAAATCTTTCAGTCGAATTCTTCTATCAAAATTCTTAATACTTTTTGTATATGCCTTTACAAAGGCAATATCTGTAGGATTCCCATTTTGTAACAAAAATTCTATTGCATCATGTACATCTCCTGTAAATACATTTAAATCTAAATAAAAATGATTTTCTTTTTGTTGTTGTAGGTATATCTTATTCTGTAGTTCAAAATACATTTTATAAAATGCTGTCAGATCAAAATTCTCCGCTTTTGTTGCTGGGAATACAATTGAAGGAGAAGCATACGAAAAATCAATATTCATGTCTATATCTGTATTAAGATACTCAGATTTTCCAGGTTCTGAAACATTTCCATTAACAGCAATTGATGCAATTTTATGAGTAGGTGTTAAAACAATAGTAATTGTAAGATTTTTGTTTATATCTGTAATAGTATAGACATTTCGTAGTTTTATAACATGAAGATCTCCCTTTGCTATTGCAAAATCAAACCAAACTGTCAGATTTTCAACCAATGATTCTATATTATCTACATCAAAATTCTGATGTATTTCCTTTTTTAGATCAATAATAGTATCTTGTAATGCTGGAAATTCTTTTTCTACCCCTACAAGGTTAACAGTAATCCATCGTCCATTAAACAATTTTGCAATTTCTAAAAACCCTCCAATAAGATTCTTTACATGTGGATTATCAATATTAATTGTATTTAATACTCCTTTCCAAGCAAACTGAAATTTCTTAGTATTTATAACCGCATCCTCAGAAAAATTAACAGTTCCTTTAAATGGGAAAAATAACGCATTATCCTCATCATCAGAATTTATACTAAAATCAACAGTAGCATTCTGCAATTCATACGACATGAGATCTCCTACTTTTTTAAAAAATATCTTTTTTGCTGTTGTATCAATAATATAGTCAGTTGTTACTCCTCCCCAATTACTAGATTTCCCATCAATGGAAATCTTTGCACCAATTGTTGCTGAAAAATCTGAATCTACTGTATTTTGAAATGCTTCTGAAAATATTTCTCCTGTTGTTTTATAAGGAGTATCAAGAATTGTATATGCGAAAGAACTCTGAACACATACAGCAGATAGCCCGATTATTGCTCCAACTCGTTTCAAAAATGAAATCATATTACATACTAAAAAAAACTTTACGAAAAGTATATAAAAAAAATTATAAAGACGCAACTAAAACAACAAATTCTCCTTTCTTTTTCTCTGGGAATTCTGTTAATATTTTTTGAAGTTCGCTCGGTGTTCCAATCAAAAATTCTTCATGTATTTTCGTTAACTCACGAGCAAGACATACTGTTTTATGAGGGAAAAATTCATTCATTTGATTCACACATTTTTCTATTCTATGAGTTGATTCATAAAAAATCATCGTATGATCTTGCTCAGCTATCATTTTTAAAAGTGTTTGACGACCTTTTTTATGAGGTAAAAATCCTAAAAATTCAAATCGATGCGAAGGAAATCCACTAGCAGAAAGTGCTGCAACAAATGCAGAAGATCCTGGTATAGGAGAAACGGTAATTCCCCTTCTTTTCACTTCAGAAACTAATTTTACTCCAGGATCAGAAATAGCAGGTGTACCTGCATCAGAAACTAAAGCCATAGTTTTTCCTTTCTGCAAATATTCAATAATAGAATCTATAGAACTTTCAGAACTTTTTGCATGATACGACCATACAACGGCATTTTGTATATCATAATACGATAATAGTTTTTTTGTTTGTCGTGTATCTTCTGCTAAAATAATATCTACATTTTTTAATGTTTCTATTGCTCGAAAACTTATATCTGATAAATTCCCAATAGGCGTTGCTACAATATATAACATATTTTTTCAAAAAATTTTTTATATAACATTTACGACTGGACTATCATCTATAATATCTGAATTTTTATACATATATTCAATATTTTGTTGATTTAAAACAACCACCCCAAGCAATAAACCTAATAAACAAAACATACTTCCTATAATCCAAAACCGTATAACAATAGCCGACTCACTCCATCCTTTTTGTTCAAAATGATGGTGAATTGGTGCAATTAAAAATAACTTTCTTTTAAAATATTTTTTCCAAAAAAGCTGTAAAACAACAGATCCCATTACAAAGAAAAAAACAAAACCAATAAATGGGAGTATAAACACAAGATCTGTCATTAAAGCAATAACCGCTAAACATGCTCCTAATGAAAATGCTCCTGTATCTCCCATATAAAATTGTGCTGGAGGAGCATTATACCATAAAAAGGATAATAAAGCTCCTACAATTACACCACAAAATAATCCTAAAAAAATATGATCTCGCATTATTGCTAAAATTGCCAAGACAGAAAAGGACATTAATAATAATCCACCTGCTAATCCATCTAATCCATCTGCTACATTTACCGCATTTGATGTAAAAAATACCACTAATATAAAAAAGGGGACATAGAACCACCCCATTTCAATTAACCCAAAAAATGGTACTGTAATATGAGTATAACCAAGTTTTAAATAAAACCATAATCCTCCTAATAATCCAAAAAATAATAAAATACTACTTCTTAAAGTAAAAGATAAGCCTTTCGTTTTTCCAATACCTTTAACATTACAATAATCATCAACAGCTCCTAAAATTCCGACAAATACAAGAGTAAACAGTGGTAAATATACTTCTGATCTTTGTAATAAAGAACTTTCAATTACCCCTAAAAATGATAACAATCGAGATAAAAATACTATAACGAGCACTAACCCCCAAATAGCTAACCCTCCCATAGTAGGAGTTCCTGATTTTTTCGCATGTAAAGCAGAAAATAAGGCTGTTTTTTTTCCATCTAACGATTCTTCTCGAATATTTTTTCCTATTTTATATTTTCGCAAAATACTAATAAACCATGGCATTATAAATAACCCTATTACAAAAGTAACAGAGGTATATATAAATACCTGCTCCAATAAATTTATCCAATCTTGCATATTATTTTTCTAAAAATTTTCCTAATACCTTTTTGAAATCATCCACATCTTTAAAATCTCTATATACACTTGCAAATCGAATATATGCAATTTCATTTAAATTTCGGAGTGCATTCATAATATCTTCTCCTATTTTTTTCGAAGAAATAATATTTTCAGAAACCCACTTTTCCTCTAGTTTCTGTATCATATTATCAATATCTTCATTTGTAATATCCAGTTTCCCACACGATAAAACAATTCCTCTTCTCAATTTTTCTCTATCATATAACTCTTTACGACTATCCGATTTTAAAACATGAAGATCTGTTATTTCTATTCGTTCAAATGTCGTAAAACGAACAAAACAACTCATACATTCTCGTCGTCTTCGAGTAACATTTTTATCTTCTACCGATCGTGAATCGAGTACTTTTGTATTCAAACTTTTACATTTTGGACAATGCATATTGGTATCAAAAAAATATACTATTAACTCTTTATAAGAGTCTCTATATGTTGTGCATTTGCCCCTGTGAAATCTTCATAAAATATAAGTACTGGACTCTTCACAATTTTAATATGTTTATAAACTTCTCTTGCTATTTTATTTTTTGCTTTTTCTAATCGCTCAAAAAAATCTTGGTCACCTCCAATTCGCGAAATCCAAATTCTCGCCTGTGAAAAATCAGCTAAAATCTCTACATGACGCACAGTAAACACTCCACTCTCTTCCATAGGAAAAACCTGCGAAATAGCTGATGCAACTTGTCGAGAAAACTCTAATGCTAATTTATCAGTTCGCTTCATATAATAAAAAAAATTCCTTTACAGATTATATTTTTTTCACAAAATTTTCAACTCATTATTACACAAAGACTATACTCTTAAAATATTTCCTGTCATTATCTCTATACATCTTTTTGCAAGATTTCTTTCAATAAATCCTGGACTAGTTGCTATACATACAGCATTTGCACCCAACCATGCTTTTGCAATAACATGTGTTTTTATATCTATCCCAACAACACTCCCTTCTAATCCATAAATATCTATATCTAAATTTAGAATATATTGGGGTAGATCGTTCTCTGAAAAAAGAAGAAAATCTTTAAACTCATGTTCTTGTGTAAGAGAAACAACTTTTCGTATAAGCCCCAGATGAAAAGCTATATCTAAATAATCGGAAACTCTACACGCATTTTGAATATACAACATATGTTTTTTCATGTCTTCGAAAAGTGCTTTCCCATACTCAGAACAAGTATCAATCGTATTATTACACACATTATCTATATACGACTGAAGTAGTGCAATTTCTTCTCTACACTCTTCATACTTTTGAAAAATAGCATTATCTCTATGAGCATCTATATGTACTAATACAATTGGTTCTTTTTGTTCTATACAATACTGAAATAAAAATTGTAAAATTTTATGATGATTATCTGTAAGAAATATTTTTCTCCTATTTTCTTTTTCTGTTTGAAATTCTTCTTCCAATATTTGTGCATCATTTTTTAATCCAAAATATGGCCTTTCTGCATCAAAAAATACCGGATCCTCTGATGGAGTAAAATCAAAAGTTTTATGAGAAAATAAAGTATTATTGCAATAATACTTTTTCCAAAGATCTTCAAGTTTCCAATAAAATTGTTTTGGTTTTGGCATGAAATTTCTCACTATAACATTAAATGATTCGCACTATTTTCATTCTCTTTTACCTCAACAGAATTTCCACGCAACGACTCAATTTTTTTCAAATAATCTTCATCAATATCTCCCGTTATATAATTCCCACTAAAACATCCATCTTCAAACTGTTGAATACTTTTATTTCCCTCAGTAACTGATGCATGTAAATCCTCTAACGATTGATAAAATACTTTATCTGCCCCTATTTTTTGCGCAATCTCTTCATTTGTAGCATTATAAGCAATTAAATCTTCTCGTGCCGGAAGATCAATTCCATATACATTTGGAAACCGTACTGCTGGTGCCGCTGATGCAAAATACACTTTCTTTGCCCCTGCTATTCGTGCCATTTCAATAATTTTTTTACTTGTAGTTCCCCGTACAATAGAATCATCAACTAATAACACATTTTTCCCTTTAAATTCTAAAGGAGTAGTGTTTAATTTTTGCCGAACAGATTTTGTACGAATTGCTTGTCCTGGCATAATAAATGTTCTTCCTATATACCGATTTTTTATAAACCCTTCTCTATATTTTGCATCAAGTTCATGTGCTAAATCTATAGCAGCCGTTCTTCCAGAATCTGGAATAGGAATTACTACATCAATATCATCTTTTGATAATTCCTTTAATATTGTTTTTGCTAAAGTACGCCCTTGTCGCAAACGAGACTTATATACAGAAACTCCATCAATAATAGAATCTGGACGAGCTAAATACACATACTCAAAAATACATGGTGCAAATTTATCTTTATTTTCTTCTGGTGTTGGAAAATTTATTTGTATAGAAGAACCATCAAATGGAATAAAAACCATTCCACCGGCAGGAATATCTCCAATAAGCTCAAAATTAAGTGCATCTAATGCTACACTTTCAGAAGAAACAGCGTATTCCTCTTTTCCATTTGAATCTATTCTTTTTCCATAACATAAAGGACGAATTCCATTCGGATCTCGAAATGCAACCATTCCATGCCCAACAATAATAGCAACCACTGCATATCCCCCTTTACACCGTTTAAAAAGAGAAGAAACAGCTGTAAAAATATTTTCTGTTTCGAGTTCTTGCCCTCGTAAGTTTTGTGCATCAAATAATTCATGAGCAAAAATATTCGTTAATACCTCTGAATCAGAATTTGTATTTAAATGTCGTTTATCAAGCTCAAATACCTCTTTCTTTAATTCAGCAGTATTTGTTAAACTCCCATTATGTGCTAGTAACAAACCAAAAGGTGAATTAACATAAAAAGGCTGTGCCTCTGCGGGAGACGCACAACCTGCTGTTGGATATCGAACATGACCAATTCCTGCATTTCCTTTCAAATGTTTCATATGACGAGTATGAATGACATCTCGCACTAATCCATTATCTTTTCGTAAAGCAACCCTATCATATAAATCAACTGTTGCAATTCCCGCCGCATCTTGCCCCCTATGTTGCAACATAGTGAGCGCATCAAAAATTTCTTGGGCAACACTTTCCTGAGATACAATTCCAAAAACTCCACACATATTTCAAAATAAATTAATAATATATTTATTATTACTCTCAAAAC
>JALUEA010000078.1 GCA_027053135.1 Candidatus Altimarinota bacterium | reverse complement strand
ATGTTGGCTCTGGAGTATATGTTGGTGTATTTGAATATAATGAATACGATGGATTCGATGTAGGAGAATATGTAATAGCAGTAGGAATTGGAGTAGGAGTTGAAAGTGGAGGTGGAGAAGAAGAAAATGTTGGATGTGGTGTTGCAGTATAAATAAGAGTATTATTCCTCTGAAGATTTGTTTCTACCCCTGAAAGACCAGAGTGAGAATTTGTAGAAGAATCTGTTCCAGAATATGTATTGTGAAATTCACTATTGTGAACTCCTTGCGATGAATTTTGTAAATCAGATAATACTTCTCCGTATTGTGCAGAAAACAAAGTAAAATCTTTAAAATCTACTTTTCCATCTCCATTAAAATCTCCTGAATCCGCTTCTTCATATGTTTTTCCATATACGGCAGCAAATAAAGTAAAATCTGCGAAATCTACTTTTTGATCATGATTAAAATCTGCCATTCCCGATAAATTTCCTAAATTTTCTCCAAGAGGTGCAGAAAATGCATTAAATTGTGCTAATCTTCGTTTCTCTATTTTTTGTCCATAAATAGATACTACATTTTTATAATATAATTTATAATGAGCTCCTGCTTGTTGTGTTTTTGTTGTAATTTCAATACTTTTTTTATCTTTTAACTTCAAATCCAATACTTCTAAAGCAATTTTTGTTCCTGACTTTAAAATCAGAATATTATTCTTATTTAAAATACTCTTTGCATCAAGTGGATGATTAAACTTTAAAAATACTTTTTCTGGTGAAGTAGTAGAAACTTCTATAAGTTTAAACGGTTCTAACGTTCGTTTTGGAGGAACAGTATAACCACTAAAATCAAAAATTCTATCTGCAAAAGAAGAATATACAAGACCTATTTTTTGTGCATCAATATTAAGTGCATAATCTTTTTTTGCTACTTGTGATTCTGTTTTTAATGTTACAAGTTTCCCATCTGGACTAGCAGTAACACTATAGATTCGTAATGTTTTTGTTTGATTATCCGCGTCTGTAATTTTAAATAATGTTGGTTTTAATTGTAATGGATCTATTGGCTTTTGAAATAAAATTTGAATCTCATTATTTTTTATTGCTTGCACAACAGTAACTGTATTCGTTCCATTTTGTAAAATAGTATCTGCAGTACGAACAGGTACATGTACTGTTCCATCGGCACTATTTTTATTTTTATCAATGGCAGTAACATGTAAAATATAATCTTCATCACGAGCTTTTACTGTTTTTGGAATAACTAAATCTGAAATATAATACCATTGCCCTTTATTTTCTCGCATAATTGGCGTCATGCACAATAATGTTCGTGTAGAAATACACTGTTCATTTCCATGTATATCTTTTGAAGATGTTCCTTTAGGAAGTTCCGAACCTTTAAATAAAGCAGTATTTCCAAGTTTTAAAATAACATGAGATATATCATCATCAACATCTTGTACAAAAACATACACTGAAAATGTTGTCTCTCCATCTGATATTGCTTCAACTGGAGTAATATAATTTTTATCTGATAAAATTTGTGGAGGACGCCCATTATCGGCACTATGTCCTACTTCCAGTAATAATGTTTTACTAAACTGATTTCCCGCTTTATCAGTTGCCGTAATTCGTATCTCTTTTTTTCCAACTGATGCTTCCATCGGTAAAAGTAACTCATCTGATGAATACCACTGAGATCGACCTTCAATTGCACCTCCGTGAAGTGTTAATGGTGGCAATCCAATTTGAGCAAGATTAACCGAAACATTTGTAATATCATCCGCACCTTGCGGATCTGTCACTTTCGTATGAATTTGAAATTTTGTTTTTCCATCTTTTACAATATGCCGTGATGGAGTTATATATGTATCTTCTGTTGTCATACTCGGAGATCCTGCATTACTTCTACTAATCGTAATAGTTTTTTTCATCTCTGTTTCCTCTCCTTGAGCATCAATTACTGTTAAAGTAACATCATAAGATCCATCTAATACTGACTCTGGAATAACTATAGGATTTTCATTCTCAAAAAATCGTATTTTACTTGTTTCTTGTCCTGTATTTAATGCTTTCAAAAAAATAGTATTTAATTGAATAGCAGATAAATCAACAGCAACAGTTGTTATATCTTCTCCCCCATCTTCATCTTTTATTTTCGCAGAAATAAGGACTGGATGATTAGAATCTGATGGATTTATATTCGTTGGAGTAATAGTAAACTCTGAAATAACAGGTGGAACTGATGAAGTTGTATCTCGTGAAACCCATAAAGAAACAAATCCTTGTGCATGTAATCCAGATTTATTTTGCGCTACAATAGGAATTTTATAAGGAGTTTTTGAAGTTGCTACTGTTTCTGGAACTGTAACATTTTCTAAAATATAAATTTGCTGTCCATTTTCTATTTCTCCTTTTCCCAGTTTTACAACAGCGGGTCCATCAATAACTCGTAAATCAGCCGTAACTTTTTCTAAATCAGCAAGTCCTCGTGAATCATCAATATACACATATAAGTTTGTTGTTTGATGTCCATCATTTTTAATTTTTTTTGGTGATGCGTAACTCTTTTCTGATAACACAACAATTTCATCTTTTTTCTTATCTTCTACTACAAACGCTGATGGTTTTGTAAGCTGTTTTGATATCCCTCCGTCAGTCCATCGAAACTCTATATCATACGCTCCTTTCAAAATATTTTGTGGGACTTTAAAACGAACAGTTGTATCTGTGGTTTCAATTTTTTCTAAAGTATATGTTCCCGCATATGCTTGTAAATCATCTGGAATATTTTCTCCTGTAAGTACAATTTCTTCCGTCGCTCCAATAACAACTCTATATGGTGCAATATTTGTAATAGTAAATACTTTTGGTGCAGATGCTGCTGTATAAATAACCGTATTTTTTCCTCCTAAAAATTTATGATCCTTTGTTTCAAAAAACTTTGGATTAAGTGATAAAACATATCGTTCTTGTGGCGTTTGTAATGATGTTTTTAATATAAATTTTTTAGGATTTGTTGTGTCGGGTTTAATAGAATAAATATCTATAGTTTTATTTGCATTTTGAATTTCAAAATACATACTCTTCATACTGTCAGGATTTGGTTGTTTCGTAAACTCAAGACGTATTGTTTCATTATCAATTGGAATAAGACCATTTTCTGCTATTCCAAAATCTCTATCATATTCTTTTTGTGTATCGTTTTGTAAAAATTTTAATTGATTATATTCTGTTGTATTTGTTTCAG
>JALUEA010000077.1 GCA_027053135.1 Candidatus Altimarinota bacterium | reverse complement strand
AAAATATTGCGTATTTTATGTCTTTTTTAACGCCAGTACATGCAACAAATTTTTTGCCGAAAGCATATGATAGTTTTGCAAAAGATTTTTCTTCTACACGGCATTATCAGTGGAAAGAGTTTGATCGACTTGCAAAAGGATTAGAAAATAGACGTAATCTAAAGGATGCCTCTATTCTTGATTTAGGATGTGGAAATGGACGCTTAAATAAGTTTTTACGGGGAGAAAATATACAAGGAATACATTTTACAGGAAGGTATATTGGGTTTGATATTTCAAAAGAATTATTAAGGGAGGCAAGAAAAAATAATAGAGAAGAGGGAAATAATACGGTTCATTTTATTGAAGCAGGTTTTTTAGATTTCCCTAAATTTTTTCTATTTAATATAAAAAAGACTATTATTCAAATTTGGGCAGTAGCAAGTTTTCATCATTTATCAAAAATTTCTGAAAGAAGAAAAACATTACAAAATATTTATGAGAGTTTAGCAGATGACGGTGAATTTATTTTTACGGTATGGAATTTATGGGATCAAGAAAAATATGAACTGCAAAAACAGGAAGCGTTTTGGAGGTCTGTCTATAACCCATTTTGGAATAAAAGAGATTTTATTGTTCCTTTTGGAAAAAAGAAAATAAAACGGTATTATTATAGTTTTTCAGAACAGGAACTTCATGTATTATTAGAAGAAGCAGGTTTCACTATTATAGATAGTTTTTTGAGTGAGAAGAAACAAAATATTTGTATTAGAACAAAAAAAAATACAAGTGCTTTATCTCAAAATGTATTTCCAAAATTTATTTGTAAAAATATAGCATTTCATAAAACAAGTATTAGAGACGTAATAGAACAAATAAAAATGTTTCGAGAAGAGAAAAGTTCGACAGTAAAAGTAATTGTTACTCCTAATCCTGAAATGATAATGGAATGTAGAACAAATAAAGAATTTGAATCAATTTTACAAAACGCTGATATTTCACTTCCAGATGGAAATGGAATTTTATGGGCTAGTGGCTTAGACTTTTTACAGTATAAACCTTTATTTTGGCGGTATTCTCTTGGGTTATTTATGTTGGTATGGTTTCTCTTTTTTAAAAAGAAGTATCCGAGTAAAATATCACAAACACTTTGTGGAAGTGAACTGTTTCAGCAGTATTTAGATACACATAATAAGGGGAATAATGCACATATTTTTTTATTAGGAGGAGCAGAGCAGAGTGCTGCATATATACAAAAAAAATATAAAGATTGTGTTGTGGGGTATTATGATGGAGAGGTATCACTGAATATTTTTTCTCAGCAAAATAAAGAGATATTATTACGTATTAAAAATTCAAATGCAGAAGTATTATTTGTCGCATTGGGGGCACCAAAACAAGAAATGTGGATAGCAAAAAATAAAGATTTTTTAGAAAAAAATACGAATATAAAAGTTTGTATTGGAGTAGGGGGCAGTTTTGATTTTGTAAGTGGAAAACAAAAAAGAGCTCCTCAGGTATTTCAAAATCTTGGAATAGAATGGCTTTATCGACTTTATACAGAACCATTTCGTTTTAAACGAATTTGGACAGCAACGGGAAAATTTGTACATTTTATATTAAAACATGGTACTCTTTAAAAAGGATATATGATATAAAAAATAATTATGCGAAACGATGGAGAAACAATTTTAATTGTTGGTGGGGCAGGATTTATTGGTTCAAACTTTGTGCATTATTATAGAGCAAAATATAGAAATGCTACTATAATAGTCTTTGACGCTTTAACATATGCAGGAAATATAAAAAATTTAGAAACAGTACAAGAAGATATAATTTTTATTAAAGGAGATATTACGAATAAAAATGATGTTGATCATGTGTTTCAGCAGTATAATATAGATTTTGTGTTAAATTTTGCGGCAGAAACACATGTTGATCGTTCAATACTAGGACCAGAAATATTTTTGGAAACAAATGTTAAAGGAACACATGTTCTTCTTGAAGCGTCTAAAAAATATGCGGTAAAGAGATATTTACAGGTATCGACCGATGAAGTATATGGAGATTTAGGTGATACAACGGGAACATATTTTACGGAAGAGACACCACTGTCTCCAAATTGTCCGTATGCGGCAAGTAAAGCATCAGCAGATTTATTTGTTCTTTCATATTTTGAAACATATAATTTACCGGTGCTGATTACACGATGTACTAATAATTATGGTCCATTTCAGTATCCAGAAAAACTCATTCCATTTTTTATTACAAAAGCGTTACAAAATGAAAAACTCCCAGTGTATGGTGATGGGAAAAATATTCGAGATTGGTTATATGTAAAAGATCATTGTAGAGCTATAGATCTTGTACTACAGAAAGGAAGAATTGGAGAGGTCTATAATATCGGTGGGCATAATGAAAAAACAAATCTCGAGATTACAAAATTATTACTTGATAAATTAGGGAAATCACATGATCTTATTACCTATGTAGAAGATAGAAAAGCGCATGATAGACGATATGCGATGGATGCAAGTAAAATAGAGAAAGAATTAGGATGGAAGCCAGAACATACTTTTGAAGAATGGATTGATGGTACTATTGATTGGTATATAAACAATGAAGAATGGATTAGGAGTTGTCAAAAGTAATAGATATAGAATAATTCTTTTTAATATATATGTCATTTCAAAAACGAAAAATTGTAAAAAAATCTGAATATACATTGCGAAGTAAAAAAATTTTTACTGATTTACAATCAGCACAGGTATATCATTTTTCAGAAGAAAAGAAGCATAATACATTTTTTAGAAAGTTTTCTTGGAAAAAAGTTTTTCTCATTTTTCTATTTTTTTTCATTTGTATTGGTGGGTATGGATTATATAAATATGTAATAAAATATAAGCATATAGTTGTTAAGAAGACTATAGAAGTAGCTACAAATGTATTGGGAGAGGACTTAAAAAAATCAGATGATAATCTTACAAATATTTTGTTATTAGGATCTGGAGGAGAAAACCATGAAGGTGGATACCTTACTGATTCTATTATTGTTATGACATTAAATCATAATCTTAAAACCGTTTCTCTGTTATCTATTCCAAGAGATTTATATGTTCGATATACGATAGAGGGTCGAAAACGAAAAGGGAAAATTAATAGAGTGTTTCTTGATGCAATGAATTATTGGAAGTATGTTAAAAGAAAAACAGATAAAAAAGAAATGATAGCGTTGTCTGTTCCTATTATTGAGAAAAAAATTTCTGAAATT
>JALUEA010000076.1 GCA_027053135.1 Candidatus Altimarinota bacterium | reverse complement strand
CTAATATTGAATATTGTGATGAAAACCATTCTGAATGGAATACTGAAATTAAAAAAGTTAATATTTTTCGCAATGCTTTTGTAATAAAACAACAAAATAATACATATCAAATTCTTTGTTATTTTTTACCAGCTCAAGAAAAAATTATTCCAAAAGAAGAATTTCAAAAGGAATTGCAATCATATTTGGACGAACTCCGAAATGATCCAACAATGCAAGAAGTTTCAATTGATCAGATAAATAATCTTCGAGATGCTATTACTTCAAATATGGTAGGGATTATCGCTTTTTTACATAAAAAATACCCCGCCATCATAAATTTGGAAAATTTGCATACGAATAAAGATATTCAGCGTCACTTTAATCGTAATAATGAAAATATTGCGCGCAGATTAGAGTGGGCATTGTATCGCAAATTTCAGAAGAAAGGGTTGGTTCCTCCCAACCTAAAACAAACTATTTTCTTGAAAGAAACAAAAGAAAAATCAGATGTTCCTTTACATCAATTTGGAATTATTCATTTTGTTCCAACAGAAAAGACGAGTGGAGATTGTCCTTTTTGTGGAGTAAATACTTCGATGGATAAACGAAAAAATGATAAATTTAATGGTGAGCATTTTTATAAATGCCATACCAATAAAAATTGTGGATTTAGTACCAAAGATAATAGAAAAAATCCGCTAGAACAAATTGATAATTCTGATAGTGTCGCCAGTTATAATATTGCAAAAATAGAGATTGATACATGCACAAAAGAAAGGCCACAAGCGAGAATAAGGAGAAGAAAAAGATAAAGATTTTTATCGCAAATATATAAAATAACCCCCCTGAAAGAAAAATCGTCTTTTAGGGGGTCGAGCCAAAAGGCCATATTGCTTTTTAATTATATTTCAATTATACTTTTTGTGTCAAATTTTTTTATAGGATAAGAAATGAAAATATCTGATTTACTCAATGAGCAGAAACAGGGAGAAGTCGAAGAGTTGTTTAATGATTGGAATGGTTTGAAACAGGATTTACATTTTGATAAAGATCTTAAGGAGATACCGTTTTATCATGAACGAGAAATTTATTGGGTGTATCTTGGACAAAATATCGGTACAGAGATCTATGGAAAAGGGAAAGATCATATGCGTCCGGTTTTAGTGTTAAAAAAATTCAGAAATTCTTTTTTGGGAGTGCCGTTAACATCTAGTGAGAAACCAATAGATAATCCATTTTTTTATTTACTGGGTGAGTTTGGCTTAGAACGCAAAAAATCATGGGCATGTTTGGCGCAAATACGTTTTTTTTGATGCTCGTAGAATAGCTTTTCGAATGAAGGCTCCAAACAAGATTGGGGAACAAAAATTTGCTGAAATTAAAAAGATGATTCAACAGTTATGCTTGTCATAATAATTTATGAAATAAAGAGAACAATAAGCAGGAAGAAATAAAAATTTTCTCGCAAATATAAAATAACTCCCACAAAAGAAAAATTGTCTTTTGTGGGAGATCGGCCTTGTGACCAGTTAACATTTACATTATAGAGGTAAATTTGTAATATTGTCAAGGATAGTTTAAAAATTTGCTATGAAACCACAATATATTGAAGAAGATGGTGAAAAATACTCACCAGAATATGATAAATGGAATGACCAAAAGCAATTTCTTAATTTTGAAAAAACAAAATTGGAATATCCTCCATATAAAGAGGGGGATATTTGGTGGATACAAGTGGGACTTAATATTGGGAATGAAGTTTATGGAAAAAATAAAGATTTTAGACGGCCAGTTCTTATTATCAAGAAAATGGGAAGAACTTTTTTTGGGATACCGCTTACTTCACAAAATAAAGATGGTATTCCTGGCTTTTTTCGAGCGACCTATAGAAAAGAAAAATCTTCTTGGGCAATGCTTGGTCAGGTGAGAGTATTTTCAGCATATCGTCTTTTGCATAAAAATCCAGAAGTAGGGAAAGTTCCAGGAAAGGTATTAAAAGCAGTAAAAGAAGAAATTAGAAAATTTTATGATCTGTAAAAGAAGAAAAAGTTTTTCTATAAAGCTCTATTCCATTTCTCCTTTTGGAAATAGTTGTGATTCGTAAATGATTTTTTCTTTCGAGATATCGATGTTTTCTCTGTACAAATATGGATATTTTTGGTATAATGTAATGATTTTTGTTACATAAAAAAAATGGAAGAAAATATTCCCATTTCGTGGCTCAACGATTTTCTTTTCTGTCCTCGCAGTATTTTTTGGCATAATCTTTACGGAAACTTTGCAAAATCTACATATCAACAAACACCGCAAATTAAAGGACTGCAAGCACATGAAAATATTGATAAAAAAAGATATTCTACAAGTAAAAAATGGCTTGCGTCTATTGATATTTTTTCTGAAGAGTTGGGACTTGTTGGGAAAATTGATTTGTTAAACCAAGAAACAGGGGAACTTGTAGAACGAAAACGAACTATAAAGAAAATCTATGATGGGTACTATTTGCAAGTCTGGGCACAGTATTTTTGCCTTGTAGAAATGGGATACAGTGTGAAAAAAATCTTTTTCCATTCACTTACTGATAACAAAAGATATTCGATAAAAATACCAACAGAAACAGAAAAACAAAAACTCAAAGAAATCATTTTACAGATGAAACATTTTTCTCTCGAAAAAAAATTTTCTCAAAATCCTCACAAATGCAATCACTGCATTTATTGTGAACTGTGTGATATTCCGCAATAGAAAAATATAAATAAAAATACAATGCTTTCGTTACCAGATTTTAGAAAAAAACAGATAGTGTATATTGAATCTCTTAAAAATAAAAAAATACGGTTTTTAAACCAAAATTTGATAGTAGAAGAAAAAAAAGTACATTCTGAAACAAAAAAAGAAAAATGGAAAATTATTACCCAAATTCCGTGTGAAAAAATTTTTGTGGTTTTTATTTTAGGAAACTTTTCGTTTTCAAGTGTATTGGTTAATAGATTTCAAAAATACGGTATTTCTCTGTTTTTTCTTACTTTTAATTTTCGATGTTATGGTAGTTTTGGAGCTAAAACAGAGGGGAATGTATTGCTGAGAAAAAAACAGTATACGCGTTCTGATGAAGAAAATTTGAAGATATCAAAACAAATTATAAAAAATAAAATAGAAAATCAGCTTTTACTGCTTAAAAATATACGAAAGAAAACTGATAGAATAAAACATGGAATAAAAAATATAAAAAAAATTATGGAAAAAATTCCAGAAGGAATGGAGAGAGAAACGTTATT
>JALUEA010000075.1:1692-3269 GCA_027053135.1 Candidatus Altimarinota bacterium | reverse complement strand
CATTTATTTGTTACCTTCGATATTTTTGGACTATTAGCGTATCTTGGATTCATTATTTGGTTTTTGTTTTATCTCAAACCAGAAATGGTGGTATACCTTTTGTTTCTTGTAGGAGCAATTGTAATGGTTGTTCAAGAATATATATTATCAATAATATCCAGTGTATTTATCGTACAACTCTATCATGTAGGTGATAGAATCCGATTCAAAAAAACAGAAGGAATTATTGAGGGCATGAGCTTATTAAAAACTGCTGTACGAACCATTGATTCACTTGGTATAAATATGGAAGAAATTCGGATGATACCAAATTCTCAATTTATGAAAGAAGAAGTGATAAAACTTCCAAAAAAATCTATAGAAAAAACAACATTTGATATTGTCCTTCCAAATGATTTATCCGTTGATTTACCTCGATTTATAGCAGATATAGAAGAAAATGTCTTACAAAAAAATATTACAGTTCGAAGCGAAAACGAAATTACTGATAAACATTTTTTCTATGAAGTAGATTTCTACTTTATGCCAACAGGACAACCCGTTATAAAACTCTTTTGGCAAGAGACTCGAGAAAAAAGTAATCGTATTAAACGAAAAATACTTGCGAAATTAGAAAAAGTAAAAAAATATAATATATACGCAGATCAAACATTTCCAATGAAATCACAATCTGATGAATCAGAATAACATACAATAACATATATTTATGCTAAAAAGACTTCTTCTTCATATTATTTTAAATGGACTTATCCTCTATATCGTACAAGCATTTATTGGTTCCGATAAATTTTTTATTAGCGCACACTACCCAATTATTGCATACATATGCATAGGATTTGTTATGGAGATATTAAATTTTATTGTAAAACCTATTTTATCACTTCTTTCACTTCCATTTGTTTTTTTAACCTTTGGTATATTTTTAAGTGTAATAAATATGATTCTCCTGTATATAAATGAATATTTATTTACAGAAATTTTAACTCCAGATATTGTAGGTATTACATTTACTATTTCTGGTGGATGGATGACATATTTTATTGCCTCAATATTTATCTCATTTTTGCATACTATTCTTCATTTTATATTTCGAAAATAATATTATTTTTGTTTTTGATATAAAATACATACTTGATATACTCTACTTTGTTTTCCCTTTATACACTCATTATGACAGATAAAAAACAATTAGCGTTTCAAAACCTTATTTCTGCAGTAAAAGAATTTCATGATGCATTTGGTATAGAAAATAAATACCAACCAACACTTATTGATGAAGAAACAGCGCTCTTACGATTCAAACTCATGAAAGAAGAAAACGAAGAATATCTAGAAGCCTGTCAAAATGAAAATTTAGTTGAAATAGCCGATGCTCTTGGAGATCAACTCTATATCTTGTGTGGAACTATTTTAAAACATGGACTTCAAAATAAAATTGAAGAAATTTTTACAGAAATACAACGAAGCAATATGTCAAAACTTGATAAACATGGAAAACCCATTATAAACGATGGAATTATTGATCCCACACGACCAATAGGAAAAGTTTTGAAAAGTGATCAATTTTCTGAACCTAA
>JALUEA010000075.1:0-1682 GCA_027053135.1 Candidatus Altimarinota bacterium | reverse complement strand
TTTTCTCGATATGTTATTACAGGAACACTTACAACACTTATAGATTTAATCATTTTCCATACCCTGTACATTCGATTTTCCTATTCAGAAAATGTTTCTGTTATTATTGCCTTTTTTTCTGCGGTAGTATTTAGTTTTACTGTAAATAAACTCTGGACCTTTTCAAGTAATAAAACACAACATCAAGATTGGCAAATTTCTCAATTTATTAAGTTTCTTTTTGTTTCAGGAATTGGACTCTTACTCACAATTCTTTCTGTACATATATTTATAAACCTCTTATACCTTTCTCCCGTAATTGCAAAACTCTTGGCATCAGCAATAGTATTTGTTTGGAACTTTTTAGCAAATTCATTTTGGACTTTTAAAACACATAATAATGAAACATTCCTTAAACCACTTCTGCCGGAAAAAAAACATTTTCCTTTTGAATTATCCATTATAATTCCAGCATACAATGAATCAAAACGAATTATCCCTACATTACAATCTGCTATATCGTATTTTACAACACAAAATATACCTTTCGAAATTATTCTTGTAGATGATGGAAGTAGTGATAATACCGTTGAAGTCTGCAAAAAAATTTTATCATCAAAAAACCATCGTATAATTCAACTTCCACAAAATAAAGGAAAAGGATTTGCTGTAAAAACAGGAGTATTAGCAAGTAAAGGACAATATATTCTATTTTGTGATGCTGATGGGTCAACTCCTTTTTCACAATACCAACACCTACGATCTGCAATGTTATTTTCAGAAATAGCTATTGGATCACGATATAAAGATAGAAGAACCGTAGAAAAAAAACAACCACTCTATAGAACAATTGTATCACGAACAATTAATATTATTACACAAATATTCTTAATAGAAGGGATTTCTGATACACAATGTGGATTTAAACTTTTTCGAAATAGTGTTGGAAAACAACTCTTTACAAAACAAAAAATTGAACGCTTTGCGTTTGATATTGAGTTTCTTATGCTTGCAAAAATAGAGAACTATAGAATTGCAGAAATTCCTGTTATATGGATAGATAAAGATGGATCAAAAGTAAATGGAATACGAGATGGGATTCGAATATTACGAGATTTCGTTTTAATAAAATTTTATATGATGTTTGGATTCTATAAAAAAACAGTAAAAAATAAAGAAATTACAGCTTCTTAATATTTTCGGGAGCAGCTCCACTGTGTAAACTTTTTGCAAGTTTTACTGCTTTCAGTGGTGTCATATAAGAAAACTGTGTTGTTTTTTCTTTATTCGGTTCTTCCACTCGTACATTCGATGCCTTCTTACATCGTCCTTGACATATATGACTATTTTTATAAGTAATGCCATTTTTTTCAAACATTTCAATACTCGAATCTTGATCATTTTCATTACATAAACGCTCCCAAATATATGGTCCATAGTGTTCTCCACATGACTTTTTATTATTACACACAGTAAATATAAGTTTTCGTGGCGTTTTTTTCTTTTTTTGTTTTAATTTTTTCACTCCATTCTGTCCTTTTATTTTTTGGACAGAACTATTTTTATCAGGTACCGTATTGCTTTTTCCTTGTTGTGATTTCTCATTATTGCTTTTTCCCTTCACTGTTTTTACAGATATACCATCCCTCTGTTCACTCTTCACTCCTTTCTTATTTTTCTTATTTTTTTGTACTCCTTTCTGT
>JALUEA010000074.1 GCA_027053135.1 Candidatus Altimarinota bacterium | reverse complement strand
ATATTATAATATGTCATAAACAAAAAATTGACCTGGGGAAATTCCTGAACCATTTGTTTGGCAAATGCGAAACAATCAGCCACGGTTATTCCGGCCTTCAGCGCATCCTGATTGGCCCTGAGAATCACCGGGCCATCTGCCATGGGTTCTGAAAAGGGAATTTGCAATTCTATGCAGTCCACCCCATTGAGCGCCATCTGGGCAATAACTTCTCTGTTGACCTCAAGGGAAGGGTAGCCAAGGACAAGGTGGGTCATTATGAGAATAGATTTTTTCTGCAGTCTCTGTCGGAGATCTTCTTCAAGTGGCATCATCATGTTTCCAGTTCGATCAATATTTTTCAGAGTTCTGCACAAGAGAACCCTGGTACATTCCATCAACAAAATTCAAAAAAGAAATGGATCTATTGTTGCTTTTGATGCTCAAAAAATTAAAAAAGCAATTAAACTCGCTCTAAAATCTTCGAATACAGAAATATCCAAAACGCAATCGCTTACAAAAAAAGTGATGAACATTTTGGAAGAAAAATTTTCTGACACAATTCCCAGTGTAGAACAAGTGCAAGATATTGTAGAAAATGTTCTTATTAAAAGCGGAGAAATAGAAACCGCAAAGGTATATATTCTTTATCGAGAGCGACAATCGAAAATTCGAAAAGATAAAAAAGTAACCGTTGAAGTAGAAAAAACCATTACCGAATATCTAGAAAAACTAGATTGGCGAGTAAATGCAAACTCTAATCAGGGATATAGTCTTGGAGGAATGATTCTTAATACTTCAGGAAAAGTTACAGCGAATTATTGGCTTTCACACATTTATCCGAAAAATGTAGGAGAAGCTCATCGCATGGGAGACTACCATATTCATGATCTCGATATGTTTGCAGGATATTGTGCAGGATGGAGCCTACGAGTATTACTGGAACTTGGATTTAACGGAGTGCCAGGAAAAACAGAATCAGGAGCACCAAAAAATCTCACCTCTGCTGTTTCGCAAATGGTAAATTTTCTTGGAACACTGCAAAATGAATGGGCAGGTGCTCAGGCTTTTTCCAGCTTTGATACCTACCTTGCACCGTTTGTAAAAAAATACTCTGACGAACTCAAAGAAGAAACACAAAAACTTTTTCCAAAGATTTCAGAAAAAGATTTACAAAAACATGTAGATAAGAAAACATACGAATATGTACACCAAAATATTCAGAGTTTTGTGTTTAATCTTAATGTTCCAAGTCGATGGGGAACCCAAACACCATTTACCAATATTACACTTGATTGGATCTGCCCTGAAGATCTTAAAGAAAAAACTCTCTACATCGCAGGAAAAGCATTCCCATATACTTTCGGAGAACTCCAAAAAGAAATGGATATGATTAACAAAGCCTATATCGAAGTAATGACTACCGGAGATGCTAAAGGAAGAGTTTTTACCTTTCCTATACCGACATATAACATTGTTCCAGATTTTCCATGGGAATCAGAAAACACCGATTTACTATTTGAAATGACAGCAAAATATGGAATGCCATATTTCCAAAATTTCCTTAATTCTGACATGAAACCAAACCATGTACGAAGTATGTGTTGTCGATTACAATTAGATCTGAATGAACTGCTCAAACGAGGAGGTGGGTTATTTGGATCAGCAGAAATGACGGGATCTATTGGAGTAGTAACCATAAATGCCGCACGACTCGGATATAAATATAAAGGCGATAAAAAAGCATTTTTTAAGCAACTTGAATATGTAATGGAATTAGGAAAAACATCCCTTGAAATTAAACGAAAAGAAATTCAAAAATGGATGGATCGAGGTCTTTTCCCATACACCAAACGATATTTAGGGAATTTACGAAATCACTTTTCTACTATTGGAATTAATGGAATCAATGAAGCAATACGAAATTTTTCTGACGATACCATAGATCTAACCATGGAAGAAGGAATAGCCTTTGCTGAAGAAATTCTTGATTTTATGCGAGAAAAACTCGTGACATATCAAGAAGAAACTGGAAATCTATATAACCTAGAAGCCACTCCTGCTGAAGGAACAACATATCGTTTTGCAAAAGAAGACCAAGCGAGATATCCTAATATTTTACAAGCAGGGACAAGAGAATCTCCATATTACACCAATTCTTCCCAGTTACCAGTGGGGTACACCGATGATCCTTTTGAAGCACTAGAACTACAAGACTCATTACAATGTAAGTATACAGGAGGAACCGTTTTACACCTCTATATGGGAGAACGAATTTCTGATAGTACCGCATGCAAAAAATTTGTCAAAACTGTACTAGAAAAACACCGTCTACCATATATTACGGTTACACCAACTTTCTCTATCTGTCCTCATCATGGCTATATTTCAGGAGAACACGAATACTGCCCAAAGTGTGATGATGAAAACTAAAATTTCTATAACTTTTTTTACCTATGACTACTACAAAAAAACGAACTAAATGTGAAATATGGACACGAGTAATGGGGTACCATCGACCTGTTTCCAGTTTTAATATTGGGAAAAAATCAGAATATAAAGAGCGAAAACACTTTTCTGAAATTGCCATGGCAAATTCAGCATTTTGTGCGAAAGTATAAATTTTTTGATATTTTACTGCTCTTTTGTAATTCTCTCCCAACAAACATAGTAAAAAAAACTATAATCACTAAAAAAAATATTTCAAATATCAAAATCAAGTTCTTCCTAAATATTCTAAAATTAAGAACAGATCCTGCATTTTTTAATAACCTCTTAACCTCTTATAGCATGAAAATTTCTGCAGTACAACCGTTGAGTTTAGTAGATTTTCCAGAACACACAGCATGTACCGTTTTTACACTAGGGTGTAATTTTCGATGTCATTATTGCTATAATTCAGAGTTTGTTCTGCCAGAAAAAGTAAAAAAAGTGCTCCCTCATTGCATTCCAGAAGAAAAAATTTTTTCCTTTTTAGACAAACGAAAAGGAAAATTGGAAGGTGTATGTGTAACTGGAGGTGAACCGACGATTCATCCCGATTTACCAGAATTTTTAAAAAAAATAAAAGCTAAAGGATTTTTAATAAAGCTTGATACCAACGGTTCAAACCCTGATATGCTCTATGAAATTATCGATAAAAAATTAGTAGATTATGTAGCGATGGATATAAAAGCCCATCCTGATGAGTATGAAAAAATTATTGGAGTAAAAGGATTTTCTGAAAAAATTATCACCTCAAAAAATATTCTCGAAAATGCAAAAATTTCCTTTGAATTTCGAACTGTTATAGTTCCTCGATTTCACAT
>JALUEA010000073.1 GCA_027053135.1 Candidatus Altimarinota bacterium | reverse complement strand
TTAATATACTATCTATATTATGACAACTACAAAACACATAGAATACAACATAAACGCACGAAATAAACTTGCACAAGGTGCAGAAAAATTAACAAATGCAGTAAAAGTAACACTTGGTCCAAAAGGAAGAAATGTAGTACTTGAAAAATCATTTGGAGGACCTATCATTACGAATGATGGTGTTACTATTGCAAAAGAAATTACTCTCGAAGATAAGACAGAAAATCTTGCAGTACAAATTATAAAAGAAGCAAGTAGCAAAACAAATGACTCTGCAGGTGATGGAACGACAACAGCAATAATTCTTTCTGGAAGTATGGTTCACGAAGGAATGAAACATATTGCGACAGGAGCAAACCCTGTATTATTGCAACATGGAATGCAAACAGCAACTGCTTTTGCACTTCAGGAACTTGAAACAATGGCTCTAAAAATAAATTCTTCTGAAGAAATAACACAAGTAGCAACACTCTCTGCACAAAACGCAGAAATTGGAAAAACTATTGCAGAAATCATGGAAAAAGTTGGTGTAACGGGGGTAATTTCTGTTGAAGAAGGACGAACGCTTGGAGTATCAGTACATATTGCTGAAGGTATGCAATTTGATAATGGATATCTTTCTCCGTATATGGTCACGGATCAATCTCGTCTTGAATGCGTATTAGACCAACCTGCTGTTCTTATTACAGATCAAAAAATTCATTCTATTCAAGAAATTCTTCCGCTTATCGAAGAAATGTCAAAACAAAATAAAAAAGAACTCTGTATTATTGCAAAAGACATTTCTGATGAAGCACTTACCACACTTGTTTTAAACAAACTTCGTGGAACTTTTACAGCAGTTGTTGTAAAAGCTCCTTCATTTGGAGAACAACAAAAGGAAATTTTAGAAGATATTGCAACTGTTACAGGGGCAAGTGTTATATCTGAAAACTTACAAATGCGTCTTGAAGATGCAACAGTAGAAAATCTTGGAAGAGCAAATAAAATTGTTGTTTCAAAAGATACAACAAAAATTATTGGCGGATTTGGAAAGAAAGAGGCAATTGAAGAACGAATCCATACTATTGAAACACAATTAAACAATACAAAATCAGATTATGAAAAAGATAATTTTAAACAACGAATAGCAAAACTTTCTGGTGGTGTTGCAATTTTACAAGTCGGAGCTCCTACAGAAATTGAATTAAAAGAAAAAAAATATAGAATAGAAGATGCTCTTTCAGCAACAAAGTCTGCTATAGAAGAAGGAATTGTTGCAGGAGGAGGAACAGCTCTTTTAAAAATCTCTGAACGAATGGAAGATTTTATAAATCACTGTAAAAACGAACAAAACCTTCCAGCAGATCACATAACAGGAATGAAAATTATTCAAAAAGCATTACTGGCTCCAGTGAAACAAATTGCAGAAAATGCGGGACTCAATGGAGAAATCGTAATAAATAAAATACGAACAGAAACAAAAAACAATGCAGAAAATAACCAGAATATAGGATTTAATATTACAACAGAGTCTATAGAAGATTTGGTTACTTCTGGAATTATTGATCCAAAAAAAGTAACGCGATCAGCTCTTCAAAATGCAACCTCTGTTGCAAGTATGCTTCTTACTACAGAAGTTGCCATTACTGAAGCAGCAAATCCACAATCTCTACTTCCTAATACAGAACAACCTGGGTTAAATATGGGAGGTATGGGAAACATGTTCTAAAAAAAACTTTATCCCCCTCCCATGAATAAAATACCACAATCAAAAACACTCAAAGTAGCTATCGTTGCAGAATTACTTATAAAGATGGGAGGGGCTGAACGCGTAGTAGAACAAATATATAAAATATTTCCTCAAGCAGATATTTTTACGTTACTATACGATAAAAAAAAATGTGGGAAAGTGTTTCCACCTCACAAAGTAAAAACATCTTTTCTTCAAAAATATACTCGTTGGGGTATTCCAAAGCAGTTTTTAATATCTCAATTTCCACAAGCAATTGAAAGTTTTAATTTTGACAAGTACGATCTTGTGATTTCTTCCTCAAGTGCATTTGCTCATGGAATTATTACCCCTACACATGTATTTCATCTATCATATATTCATGCACCTATGCGGTATGCATGGGACTACACACATCAATACCAGAAAGAAAAATTAACAGGATGGAAAAAACTACTTACTCCCTTTTTATGGACAACACTTAAAAACTTACGAATTTGGGATTATTGTGCACGAGATAGAGCAAATGTACTATGTGCCAATTCAAAAACAACCGCACAGCGCATAAAAAAATTTTGGAGAAAAAAATCATATGTCCTTTATCCTCCAGTAAATACACATCGATTTGATCTTAAAAATTCAGAGACACCTTTTGAGAATATGATAAAAGAAGATTTTTATTGTATTGTCAGTATGATAGAACCATTTAAAAATATACAACTTGCTGTTAAAGCCTTTCAAAACATGCCTGATAAAAAACTTATTATTATTGGGGATGGAAGCCAAAGATTAAAACTTGATAAAGACAGCAAAAATTCTAAAAATATAACATTTTTAGGACGACAAAGCGATGAAGTCGTAACCCACTATATGCAAAATTGTAAAGCATTTATTTTTCCGGGATTAGAAGACTTTGGTATAACTCCTGTAGAAGCAAATGCATGTCAAAAACCAGTTATATACTATAATAAAGGAGGTGTAACAGAAACAATGATTCCTAATATTACAGGAATTCCATTTGAAAAACAAACTCCTGAATGTCTACAAAATGCAGTAGAAACACTTGAAAACCAATATGAGCGTTTTACAAAACATCCAGAAATATTTACAGAACAAAGTGAAAAATTTTCAGAAACAGTATTTGAAAAAAATTTAAAAAAAATATTGACTCAACATAATATAATTGTGTAAGATTTATCAGCTTAAAGTTTATACTTTGGGTGATTAGCTCAGTTGGCTAGAGCATCTGGTTTACACCCAGGAGGTCGGGAGTTCGAATCTCTCATCACCCACCATTGAAACTTTTATGAAAAAGCTCTATTTATTATTAAATAGAGCTTTTTTTTATTCCATATTTTTTATAGTATACAATAAAGTTCCTAATACTTAATTCTATGAATCAAGAAATCACACACACTCTTAAAAATGCTCTTACAGACCTTAATATAGAGTTTCAATCGAAACATATTAAAGTTGTTCCTTCAAACGATACAAATAATGGGGATTTTTCCTCTACTGTTGCACTACAACTCGCAAAAACAGTACAAAAATCACCACAAAAGCTGGCACAAAATATAAAAGATACACTTTTACAGCAAAAAACTCCTCTTTTTGAAAAAATAGAAATTGCAGGACCTGGTTTTTTAAATTTCTTTATTTCAAAAAAATATTATGCAGATACTTTATACAAACACTTCCAAAAAGGAACAAATATTGGAAAAACAAATCGACTTCAAAATAAAGTATTTATTACCGAACATACCGATCCAAATCTTTTCAAAGAAGTACATATCGGACATGTCATGACAAATGTTATAGGAGAATCCTTTTATAGACTCGCAAAATTTGCTGGAGCAAATGTAAAAAATGTTACATTTCAAGGAGATGTTGGAATGCATATTGCCAAAGCATTATGGGGTATTCAAAATATAGGAGAAGAACTCCCTATCAACAAATCTCCATACGAAAAACAAAAATTTCTTGGAAAATGTTATGTTTTTGGAGAAAAACATTTCTCAACAGAAAACAGCTCTGCAAAAGCAGAAATAACACAAATAAACAAAGAAATCTATACGATCGTACAAAACCCAGAATCAAACCCAACACTTTCAAAAATATACACTATGGGATGTAAATGGTCTCTTGAATATTTAGAAACTATTTATGAATTACTCGGATCAAAATTTGATCATTACTTTTTAGAAAGCACAACATTTCGTGATGGTGCAAGAATTGTAAAAGAGCATACTGGAGAAAATAAAGTCTTTACAAAATCAGGAAACGCCATTGTCTTTGAAGGAGAAAAATATGGATACCATACACGAGTATTTATTAACTCAGAAGGACTCCCAACATATGAAGCGAAAGATATTGGATTATTTTATAAAAAATGGGAAAAATATAATCCAGATTACTCCCTTACTATTACAGGAGGAGATCAAAAAGAATATTTTACAATTGTAAAAGAAGCTGCTGGACTCATAAACCCAGAATGGAAAGAAAAAACTATCCATAGAGCACATGGTATTTTAAAACTAAAAACTGGAAAAATGTCATCACGAACAGGAGGTATTATTCGAGCACAAGAATGGATTGACGAAGCACAAGAAAATGTTTTAAAAACAATAAATGCACAACAAAATACCCCAATATCCTCTTTTCCAGAGAAAGAAAAAAAACAAATTGCACAAAAAATTGCTATTTCTGCTATTAAATATTCCATTTTAAAAGTTTCAGCAGGAAAAGATATTGTGTACGATGAAAGTGTTGCCCTTGATTTTGCTGGAAATACTGGTCCATACCTCTTGTATTCATATGTACGAGCAAACTCTATTCTTGAAAAAATTTCAAAAACAACTCTTGCAAACATTCAAAACATCACCTATATCACACCACGATCATCTCCAATTACTCTATTAGAAAAAAAATTTTCTCAATTTGAATTCGTTCTAAAACTTTCTTTAGAAACATTAAGCTCACATCACCTCGCAAATTACTTATACGATTTAGCGAGTGAATTTAGTTCATTTTACGCACATACAAAAATTCTTGACGAAACAAATCCAGATTATTTCTATAATATTATCCTCATTACCGTTTTTAAAAATATTATGTATAATGGATTATACTGCATGGGAATACCAACTGTTGAAAAAATGTAAAGAGTATTTTAAAAATACTTTTCAATAAAAAACAAAACACTACAACGATATACTTATAATACTTTTCATATTTTTTATTTTCCTTTTAATGCTTACTATAATTTCTCTCAAAAATTCTTCTGACTTTCAAACCTGTGCACATACCAATCGTATTCAACTCTTTTTACGATACAAGCACTGTCCGTATAACCATGTAGAAATAAACGATTATGAAAAATCATCTATACAATTCCAATATAAAAATAAAAACTTCCCTTTCCTTATCAGTGAAAAAAATACAACACCTGCTATTTTTGAAAATTCGCTTGATGCTATGCGAGAAATAGAAGAAGTATTTCCACATCCTATAGGATTTATTGGTCCAGTAGAACCTCTTTTACAAACAAGTAGTTTACTCCTTCCAAAAACACTTTCACATACAGATACAAAAACAATTCTAAACTTTTTTTCAACTCTTCTAAAAGACATTACAAAAAAACTTGAATATTCTGATTTTTTAATGGGACCAACATTTAGTGTTGCTGATTGCGTTCTTACAGGCGATTTACAAGCACTTGAGCAATGTTTCCCTATCACCCTTCCTCCTCCCCTCGTACAATATTGCCAACGAGTATCACAAAAATGTCTATAATTACAATGTTTATGTCCAAAAAGAGATTTTCTTGATATTATATAGCTATTCCTAGTACTATACAAGAAGAAAAAATGGAACAAAAACATTTTGCACTTAATTATATGAAAGGATATTTGGTTTTAGCTGACGGGAAAATATTTGAAGGAGAACTTTTTGGATCTCAAAAAGATACACAAGGAGAAACAGTATTTACAACTGCAATGGTTGGCTACGAACAAACTCTTACCGACCCAAGTTTTCAAGGACAAATCCTTACATTTACATATCCAATGATTGGAAACTATGGTGTTCCCGATCAAGAACGAGATGAATATGGAATTTTACGGTATTTCGAAAGCGAAAATATTTCAGTAAAAGGGGTTGTTGTATGTGAATACTCAACACAATTTTCTCATTACCGTGCAAAAAAAAGTTTCCCTCAATGGATAAAAGAAAATAATATAACAGGAATTTCTGGAATTGATACACGAGAACTCACAAAATATTTACGAGATCATGGATCTCAAGCAGGGCAAATTGTATCTTCTTTAGATAACCTTGCAGAATGGAAAAATTCAAATGAAAAAAATCTTGTTGCGGAAGTATCAACTCCTAAAATAAAAACATATACTCCTAAAAACTCCATTGCAACAGTTGCTGTTTTTGATTTTGGAATTAAACTCAATATTATTCGAGAATTTTTAAAAAGAAATATTACCGTTGTCTTACTCCCTTGGGATACTGATATTACTACAAAAGCATTTCAAGAAAAAAATGGAAAGTTTGATGGTATATTTTTTTCAAATGGACCTGGAGACCCAAAAACAATTGCAAACACAGTTAAAAAAAATGTCCTCTTTGCACTTGAACATACTATACCATTATGGGGAATTTGTCTGGGAAACCAAATTCTATCGTTAGCTATTGGAGGAAAAACAAAAAAAATGAAATTTGGAAATAGAGGTGCAAATGTTCCATGTAAAGAAATAGAGACAGGACGATGTTTTGTAACATCTCAAAATCATGGATATGAAGTTGATGGAGACTCTCTTCCAACTGGTTGGAAAGTATCATGGATCAATTTAAATGATAAAACAGTTGAGGGTATTACTCATGAATCACTCCCTGCAAATTCTGTTCAATTTCATCCTGAAAGTTGTCCAGGCCCTGAAGATGCCAATATATTATTCGATGATTATGTATCAACCATTTTACAATATAAAAAATAATTGATACTTCCCATTTTTTATACACTCACCAATGTTTTCTTTGTTTATAGCATCACTTAATTTTTACTATAGTCTCATTACCATTTCCATAATAGGTATGGTGTATATCATCATACGAAATGTATACCTTTCTTATAAACAAGAAAGAGAAAACATTAAACAAGCATTACAAAAAACACAAGCATCACTTTCCTTAACAAAAAATTTTTCTTGTTATACAAAACCAAATGAAACAAAATCAAAAAAAAGTACTCCTATAAAACCGACACAAAACAAAAAAAATACACCTATTACAAATAAAAAAAGTAATAAAAATGATACATCAGCAGCAGCATCCACAACAAAAAAAACAAAAGAATCAGTAGAACATTTAAATAGACTCGCAGAAATTTCACGATTAACAAAACGAGCAGAAGTATTAATAGCACAAAAACAATATAAAGAAGCAAAAAAATTCATGATTCAGGCATTATCATATGATGAAACACATAAAAAATCATTAGAAACAATTGCTCAAATATATTTATCTCTCGAACAATACTCAAAAGCAATCTTCTTTCTTGATAATTTCTTCAAATATCATAAAGAAACAGCTTCTACATGTAACAATTATGCTCTTGCACATTTTTATACAAAAGATTTTCCAACAACTATTTCTTATTATTCAAAAGCAATTGCTCTTGAACCAGATAATGCTGTTCGATATGAAAATCTCGGAAAAGTGTTTTTAGCACTTGAAAACTATGAAGATGCAAGTAAATGTTATATTGAAGCATCAAAACTTGATGCAAAAAATATCGAATATCATAAAATAATTGCTACGTGTCTTAAGAAATCAACAAAATATGAAGAAGCAAAACACTGGTATGAAAAAATTCTGGAATTTTCCCCATATGATAAAGAAACACTCAATGCATTAGAAAACTTAAAAAAACTTGGATTTTAAAAAATACTTTCTGTTCTTTCAATTATTATATTTATATATCAATTATGCATGAACTGTTACAAACATCTATAGATTGGTCTCTGCATATCCTTGAACAATTTGGAATGTTTGGACTCTTCATATTTTCTTTTACAGAAAGTATATTTCATCCTATCCCTGTTGATCCTGTACTCGTCGCAATGAGTAATATGAATAAATGGTCTAATGGAGATATATTTTTTTGGGCAACACTTGGAAGTATACTTGGTGGACTTACAGCTCATTTTTTAGGATTAAAATTTGGGAAAAAGCTCTTTATAAAAATCTTTAATCAACAATTATTTGAATCGGGAAAAAGGTTTATGGAAAAATGGGGCGTCTGGAGTGTAATATTTGTTGCCGTAACTCCCCTTCCATTTAAAGTAATAACATGGATGGCTGGAATCCTTCATATGAATCGTTTTTCTTTTCTTCTTGCGGAAATCATAGGAAGATCTGGACGATTTTTACTCGTATTATGGCTATTTAAAATAATTAAAAACTGGTATACACAAGCAATATAATAAATCTATAAATAAACTATATATGACAAAAACGAGCACACAACGAAAACTTGGTTCAGAAATTTTACTAGAAGGAATCTTACATCATGGAGAAAATACTCTCTTTGGATATCCTGGGGGATCTGTTATTCCATTATATGAGACCCTACGAAAATACCCTGAAATACGCCATATTTTAGTAAGACATGAACAAGGTGCTGCATTTGCTGCAAATGGATATGCACGAGTTAATAGAAAAGCTGGAATATGTCTTGCAACTTCTGGACCAGGAGCAACAAACCTTTTAACAGGAGTTGCTGATGCATATATGGATTCAATTCCTATGATTGTTATTACAGGACAAGTATTTTCTAGTCTTCTTGGAACCGATGCATTTCAAGAAGTTGATACTTTAGGAATATTTTTACCTATCGTAAAACATTCATATGCAGTAACTTCTGCAAAAGAATTAGCACAAGTAATATCTGAAGCATTTCATCTTGCCAATACAGGAAGGCCAGGTCCTGTACATATCGATATAACAAAAGATGCATTATTAGAAGAAGTTGATTTTAGTGGATATCCTGAAGTTAATATACCAGGATATAATCCAACATTATCTGCTCATATAAAACAGTTAGAAAAAGTAACAAAAGTAATTCAAGAAGCAACACGCCCAGTAGCGATTATTGGACAAGGTGCTCATATTTCCCACGCAGAAAAAGAAGTACAAGAATTTATTGAAAAAACAGGTATTCCATGTGTTGAAACATTACTAGGACTCTCTACTATTCCACACAACCACCCTCAAAATTTAGGAATGCTTGGAATGCATGGAACCGTTCCTGCAAATTATGCTGTTCATAATGCTGACCTAATAATATCTCTTGGGTCTCGTTTTGATGATAGAATTACAGGAAAACTTTCTGAATTTACTCGAATAGCAAAATTTATTCATTTTGATATAGACCCTGCTGAAATTGAAAAAAATGTAAAAGAAATACTGGTACCAGTCGTTGGAGATTTAAAATTATCACTTAAAAATACTCTTCCTCTTCTTAAAAAAACTGAATTTTCACAATGGAAAAAACAAATAGATACATGGAAAGAAAGATATTCTATGGAAAAAGTAAGAGAAATAAATAAAACAAAAGCAGGTGACAAAATGAGAGCATGTCAAGTTATAAAAATTCTTCATGAAGAAACAGAAGGAAACGCAATTGTTGTTCCAGATGTAGGACAAAATCAAATGTGGACAGCACAAGAATATAAATCAAATATTCCAAATTCACTATTATTTTCAGGAGGATTAGGAGCTATGGGATGTTCTCTCCCAACTGCTATTGGAGCAAAAATAGCACAACCTGAACGAGAAGTATGGAGCATTTCAGGAGATGGAGGATTTCAAATGAATATGCAAGAAATGATGACTATTATTCAAGAAGGTTTAGATATAAACATTGCAGTATTAAACAATAACTACCTTGGAATGGTTCGACAATGGCAAGAACTTTTTGAAGGAGGATATAGTTATGTTGATATGCAAAACCCAGATTTTATAAAACTTGCTGAAGCATATGGAATTCCAAGTTTTCAAGTTCGAACAGAAGAAGAAGCAAGGAGTATCATACAACAATGCCGATCAATTAAAGGTCCAACATTTATAGAATTTGTTATTGGAAAAGAAGAAAATGTGTTTCCAATGGTTCCACAAGCAAAAAGTTTAGGAGATACACAAATTACCGAATAAGAAAAATTGGTAATTTGTTAAAAAAAAGTATGTATGCTACAATGAGTACACGAGATTATCGTTGTATAACTATTTTGTAATTATGGCTAAAAAAGTATTTTTGTGTGGAATTGGTGGAAGTGGAATGAGTGCTTTAGCACGATACTTCCTTTCTGAAAAATATGAAGTATTTGGAAGTGACATTGAAGATTCAACACTTACAGAAACATTGCAACAAGAAGGTGTTACATTTTATAACGAACAAAAAGCAGAAAATATTACAGGAAATACTTTTGATTTATTTGTTTATACAGAAGCTATATTTCAAAGTTCAGATCAAACAACAGGAGTTCATCCAGAATTTGATGCTGCACAAGAAGCAAAAATAGAGACAAAAAAATATTTTGAAGTTATTGGAGAAATTTCAAAACAGTATTATACTATTGCAGTAAGTGGATCTCATGGAAAATCATCAACTGCATCAATGCTTGCAACTATTTTACGAGATACTGGAAAAGAAGTAATTTCAATTGTTGGAGCACAAGTCTATGATTGGGGAGAAAAAAACTTTTTACGAGCCAACGAAGGAGCAAGTGAAGGGAACCCTACAAAAAAATATTTTGTAGTAGAATCATGCGAATATAGAGATTCATTTTTACATATTAAACCCAATAGTATTATTGTAACGAATATAGATCCTGATCATTTAGATTATTTTAAAACAAAAGAAAATTATTTTGCATCTTTCAAAAAATTCTTACAAAAATTACCACAATTTGGTTCATTCATAACCTTATTACAGGGGGAAAATATAATGAAAATATTACCTGATAATTTTCATCCACGAAAATATGATGTAGAGAATTCTCTTGACACAGTTCCCACACTTCAAGTTCTTGGAAATTTCCAAAAATTAAATGCTGCATGTGCGATAGAAGCTGCAAAAGCTTTAAAAATTCCTGAAGAAGATGCTATTGAATCTCTTAAACACTATAAAGGACTAGCACGACGATTCGATATTGTTGGAAAAGTAAATAATATTACTGTTATCAATGATTACGCTCACCATCCAACGTCACTTAAAATGGCAATTCATTCAGCTAGAGAGTATATACAAGCAAATAAATTAAAAAAACTATGGGTTGTATTTCAACCACATCAGTATTCTCGAACACGAGATTTTCAAGATGAGTTTATTTCTGTTTTTAAAGAAGCTGATGAAGTACTTATTCCAAATATTTTTCAGTCACGAGACTCTCATAATGATATTACACAATTTAATATTGAGAAATTTGTCGAAAAAATAGAAGCTGATATGACTGAAATAGAAAAAAAACGATCAAATGTTTGGGGACGAGGACCCAAAAAAAGAGGACAAATTTTTTATAAAAAACAAGCACGATTTACCAATGGATTTAAAAACACTCTTACCATATTAAATGATTACGCTTATGATGGAGATGTTATTCTTGTTATTGGAGCTGGAGATGTTCATAAACTTTCCACAGCTTTTATACAAAGTAAATCATAATATGTTTTTTATTGTACATAAT
>JALUEA010000072.1 GCA_027053135.1 Candidatus Altimarinota bacterium | reverse complement strand
ATCCATGATACTTTCATTGTTTCATATATTTTCTTTTTTTACCATAGAGAATTTTTTATTTTGAATATTTTTTCAAGAAAAATTATGGTGTAAAAAAGAAACGTGTATACATTTTTTTAATGATATATTTTGAAATATGTAATGCTTTATGTTGTTATAAAGTGTTCTTTTTGCTAGTCTTATTATAAAAATGTATTTATTTAAACTGTATGCTTGATAAAGTACAAAAAATAATTGATGAGTATAATACTATAGAGGCGGAATTTTTGAGTCCTGAAGTGTTATCAAATGTAGAAAAAATGAAAGAACTTGGAAAAAAGAAGGCAAAAATTGAAGATACAGCAATACTTGCAAAAAAATATAAAGCATTGATAAAAAGAATAGAGGAAAATAAAGGAAATTTACAAGATCCAGAGGTCTTAGAGGATTCAGAAATGAAGGCAATGATTCAAGATGAATTGAAAGCAGATGAAGAAGCATTAGCAGATTTAGAAAAGATTTTGGTTGAAGAATTAACACCAAAAGATCCAAATGATCCGAAAGATATTATTTTGGAAATTCGTGCTGGAGCAGGAGGAGAAGAAGCATCTCTTTTTGCAGGAGATTTAATGCGAGCATATTTTCGATATGCAGAAAAAAATGATTTTGAAATAAATATTTTAAATAAGCATGAAAGTGGGAATGGAGGATTGTCAGAATTAGTTGCAACTATTTCAGGAAAAAATGTGTATAAAAAATTTAAATATGAAAGTGGAGTGCATAGAGTGCAAAGAATTCCAAAAACAGAGAGTCAAGGAAGAATTCATACTTCTACTGTAACAGTAGCGATTGTTCCAGAGGTTGATGAAACAGAAGCAATTGAAATAAAAAAAAGCGATGTTCGGATTGATACATATAGGGCATCTGGTTCTGGGGGGCAACATGTAAATAAAACAGAATCAGCGGTACGATTAACACATATTGAGACGGGTTTAGTGGTAACATGTCAAGATCAATCGTCTCAGCATAAGAATAAAGATCAGGCATTTAAGGTGTTAGCAGCAAGACTTTCGGAGTTAAAACGAGAAAAAGAAATTGCTGAAAATTCTGAATTACGAATAAAACAAATTGGAACAGGGGATCGGTCAGAAAAAATTCGAACCTATAATTATCCACAGGATAGAATTACTGATCATAGAATTAAACAAAATTTTTCAAATATACCTGCTGTTATGGATGGAGAGTTAGATCCTATTATTGAAGCATGTGCATTAGCGACTGATGCATTGCAGGATGAATAAAGTATATTAGGAATATGTATATGGAAAAAAGTTTGCCAATAAGCGCCTTTTTTTGATAGCATATTTCTTGCACAGAGTTGTGTATGAAATATCTTTAACACAAGAGAAAATGGCTGTTCCAAAGAAAAAGAAATCATCTTCTGCTACAAAACGGCAACGAAATGCGTATGTTATTAGTCAGCATAAAAAAATTTTAAAAATGGTTGATGCTCATAAACGAGTAGAAAAAAATCAAAAGAGTATAGAAGAATCAGCAGGTGCTATTGAGTATACTCCAGCAAAAACGGTTATTGCTGCGTAACTTTTTTTTACATTTTCATTTCTTTTTCATGTCTATTCGTCATAAAGCGCGGTCTGCCGCAGTTCAAGTCTTATCTTCGGTGACATGGAGAAATACAGTTTTAACAGATGATGTAAATACAACTATTCGAAATATTAAAGCAGAATTTTTTCCACAAACAAGAGAAAACGATTTTTTCGAGTCTCTTGTTTTTGGGGTAATTAAAAATAGAACGGTTATTGATACCTTTATTCAGGAATACGCTCCAAAATTTAAAGTCGTAAATTTATCAGCAATTGATAGAGTTATTATAGAGATGGGAATGTATGAATTGATGTATACAAATACCCCTCCAGCCGTGATAATAAATGAATGTGTAGAGTTAGCAAAAGAATTTGGTGATGATGGAACACCAAAGTTTGTTAATGGAGTTTTATCGACTCATGTACGAAAAACACGAGAACAAGGACAAGAGCAGTAGAATGAAATATAATAATTTTTTAAATGGTTATTTTTTGCTCAATAAGCCCAAAGGGATTTCAAGTTTTTGGGCTATTTCTCGTGCACGAAATACATTGTCAAAAAAATTAGGAATACCATTTAAGCAGATAAAAGTAGGACACGCAGGAACTTTAGACCCTTTAGCACAAGGGCTTCTTTTGTGTGCAGTAGGAAAATCTACTAAATTACTGTCGTATTTATTGTTAAGTGATAAAAAGTATATTGCAGAGTTACATCTTGGATTATTTTCTACAACAGATGATGCAGAAGGAGAAAAACATGTGCCAGAATACAAAAAACGAAAACTATCGATTCCTTCGAAAGAAATAGTACAGAATGTTTTATGTGAATGTATTGGGAAAATACATCAAATACCTCCTCAATATTCTGCATTAAAAATTGAAGGAAGGCGTGCATGTGATAGAGTACGAGACCTTATAGAGAATGATGGAGTTGCATCTGAGTTTACTCATGATGAAATTGATGCGGTTATGCAAACAAAAAGAAGAGAAGTGGAAATTTTTGATATTCGTTGTATAGAGTATTCGTATCCAAAACTTCGATTAGAAATACATTGTGGGACAGGTACCTATATTCGTTCTCTTGCGCGTGATATCGGTGAGAAATTACAAGAAGGGGCGTATTTATCATATTTAGAGCGTACAGAAATAGGGGCATTTTCGGTATGTAATGCAGTAGATTATAATGATATTACAGAAAATGATATCAGAGAATTTGATCCTTCTGTATTTGGAACAGAGTTTTCTGTGTTCTATATATATAATAGTGTTATTGTAAACCGATTGAAACAAGGACAAAAAATTGCGTTTAGAGATTTAGATTTTTCTTTGTCTGAAAATCAAAGAGTGTTACAACGCTATAACGACAATAAGAAACATCTTGCGAAAGTATTGTTATGGGATAAGACAGAAGAGAAGAGCGTATTAGGAGTAGGAGAGATGAGGCATAATATTCTTATTCCACGAAAAATTATTCGATAAAAACAAAAAGAACTGCAGATACTTTATCTGTAGTTCTTTTTGTTTCAGAAGAAAAGTGCAATTTCTTTTTTATAAGTTTTTATCAATAATTTTTTTAATATTATCTTCTGGCATTGCTCCAACTGCTTCATCAACAATTTGCCCACCTTTAAACACTTTGAACGCAGGAATTCCTTGTATTCCATATTCTGCTGCAAATTTTTGATTATCTTGTACATCGTATTTTACTACTTTTGCTTTTCCAGCATATTCTTTTGCAACTTTTTCTATAACAGGTCCCATCATTTGACATGGACCACACCATGGAGCCCAAAAATCTACTAAGACAGGAAGTTCTGACTGTAATACTTCAGCCTCAAAGTTTGAATCATCTACTTTTATTGCCATATTTGTATGTTTAAATTCTAAATTATGTAACTGTGTATTCATGGTATCATCATTTTTCGGAAATTTCAAAGAAATTTATTCCATTTGTAAAGATTGCATACGAAAAGAGTACAACAAGTAGTCCGAGTATTGCATAGAGTATTTTTACTTTTGCTCCATTTAATCGATCATCATCACCAGCAGAAACGGTATACTCCATTCCTCCTATCACAATAAATACGACGGATACAATTCCAGCTAAGGTGAGTAATATTTTAATGAATGTATATAAAAGGTGATTTGTTTTTTTATCAGCATCATGTTTATTATCAACTTTTGGAAGTCCTACATTTTGATCTGCGCCTGTAACATGTACTTTTTGCAGAAGGCTTCGTATTCCATCAGCACTGGTATATGAAGGTGATGGAATCGTCGCAATAGTAAGAAATATCCCCAGAAAGAGAAGGAAAAAATGTTGTACTATTTTTTTGAAAGATGAAAGGAATGGAAAAAACATATGAACAAAAGTATGAAGTATGTATTACTCTTTTATACTGCGATTGGTGCTTTTATTGCTGGTTCTGGGTGGTAATTAAGAATTGTAAAATCATCATATGTAAAATCGAAAATATTTGTAACATCAGGGTTTAATTGTATTTGAGGAAGTGTTTTTGGTGTTCGTGATAGTTGTTCGTTTACTTGTTGAATATGGTTATTGTATATATGTACATCACCAAATGTATGGACAAAATCTCCTACGGTAAATCCACAGACTTGAGCAATCATATGGGTTAAAAGAGCGTAACTCGCAATATTAAATGGAACTCCTAAAAAAATATCGGCACTTCTTTGGTATAGTTGACATGACAACTTTTTATCAGGGGAAACATAAAACTGAAAGAAGCTATGACATGTTGGCAATGCCGATTTATTATTAGCAATATTTTCTTCAAATGTTTTGTTTTCATCTGGTATTGCTAATGGGTTCCAAGCAGACACGACATGTCGTCTTGAATACGGGTTTTGTTGTAAATTTTTAATGAGTTCTGAAATTTGATCGATACCATTTTGTGGATATTGAGGATCACAAAAATTTCTCCATTGTGCTCCATAAATAGGTCCAAGATCACCATTAGCATTTGCCCATTCATCCCATATATGAACACCATTATCCACAAGGTATTGGATATTCGTATCGCCTTTTAAAAACCATAATAGTTCGTGGATGATTCCTTTTACAAATACTTTTTTTGTTGTAAGGAGAGGGAACCCTTTTGATAAATCACATCGAAACTGTCGTCCAAATACAGACCGTGTTCCTGTACCTGTTCTATCATCTTTTCTTACACCGTTGTCTCGTACATCTTTTAATAATTCTAAATACACTTTCATATTGTATTTCGTAAACGGTTACATATTGTAGCTCTATCATCTGTATTAAATATAGCACTTCCTGCTACAAGCCAATTTGCTCCTGCTTTTATCGCAAGTGGAGCTGTTTTTGTGTTGATTCCTCCATCGATTTGAATAATTTTATCTGGAAAATTTTTTCGAATTTTTCGTATTTTCTCAAGTACTTCTGGTAAAAATTGTTGCCCTCCAAACCCAGGATTTACGCTCATCACAAGCACATAATCGGCAAATTTAATTGCTTCATATGCAGCATGATATGATGTTCCAGGATTCAGAACAACTCCAGCTAAAACATTATAGTTTTTAATAACTTGTAATGTTCTGTGAATATTTGGACAGGCTTCGAAATGAACAGATATGGCTTGTGCTCCTGCTTTTACAAAACTTTCAAGTAATATATCTGGGTTTTCGCACATTAAATGAACATCAAATCCGAGTTCTGATGTTGTGGAAAGGTGTTGAAGAACTGGAGCTCCAAAACTCAGATTCGGCACAAATTGTCCATCCATAACATCAAAATGAATACCATTAACAAAAGGATCGGTTGCAGATATTTCTTCTTGAATTTTTCCCATATCACAAGCGAGTAATGATGCTTGTATTTTAATAGCATGATTTTGTTGTTTCATAGTGGTATGATATACTTCTTTGTATTTTATGTATATAATATCATATTTTTAAAGGAATTTAAACAGTGTTTGTGAAATAGATGTATGAAACGGAAATCCATAAATAATAGGGAGTTCAAAGAGAAAAAATAAGAAACAGCAAATGGCTCCTATAATTGTTATTCCCCATTGAATTCGTATGAGAAGAGTTTTTTGTATAGAGGTATATTCTTCTATAAGAAGGAAAAGAGAATTGAGTACAAGTGCAAGTCCTAATAATCCAAATAAAACACTTTCAAAAGCATGATATAAAAATTTCGGTCTTTCAATAAAAATGAATGGGAGAATGTTAATAATTGCCATAAACATGATAAATACATGTGAACTTACATAATACGGATTACATGTATTATGTAGGTGGGTATTTTTTCTTTTGTAACAGAGTATTGTGAAGGAGATAAGAAGTATTCCTAATATTATTGTGGAATATGGAAGGAGTGACCAAACGATATGGTTACTAAAGAGGTGTAATTGTTGAATATATGTATCATTTTTTTGATCAGTATTCGTATCAGATACATATTTTTTTATGTATGTATTCCATGCTTGCGGAAGAAATCCTTCTGGTTTGATTGGATTGTTTTTCTTTTCTGCTTTATTCCATAAGTAGATAGATTTTTTTCCATGAATCCAATCAGATGGTGTACTGGCAAATGGATGATTATCTCGAATTGAAGCACTTTGTACTCCCATTTGTCGGTTCAGTTCTATAAATTTCCCGTAGTATTTCCAATGATCCCAGTCTAATACATATTCATCTTTTTGATATTCTGCGAGTTGTTTTTTTTCTTGTTCTGAGTGTGTTGGTGTAAAGTATGGATTTTTTTTGTAGTGGAGAAATGAAGTTAATGCTGTTCCATCATGGGGTGTTGAATTGAGAAAAAAAGTTTTTGGTGTTATGTTATTGTTTTGAGAGCGTTCATCATTATTTGTATGGATGAGGCTGGCTTGAAATGCAGGAGTATGGAATGCATCACCTTCTCCTGATTTTGGTAAGAGAGCAAAATGAATGGCAAATGTTCCCATATAAAATGTAAGAACAATAATCCAAAAGGCGAAAAAGTGAGTAATTAATCGTACAAATGAAATTTTTTTCCGAAACCAAAGTGTAATCCAAATAAGTCCTGCAAGTGCTATAAGACTCATTCCTGTCCATTTTATTGAAACGGCAATGGCAGATGACGCAATAACCATAATCCAATTTTTCCATGTAGGATTTTGAAAGTATTTAATGGAAAATAATGCACCAAAGATAATAAAAAACATGAGGATAGAATCCATCAATATATATTGTGATTGTACTAAAAATGCAGGAGAGAAGAGTGTTAAAAATCCTATAAGTGCCGATATCGCATACGAAGAAGTAAGGAAGTATGCAAAATAAAACATAAGAGCAACGAGTGCTGCACCGAAAAATGCAGGAATACTTCGTATTCCTACAATATTTAAGGTATCGCTATATTCTTGTCCAATATTTAAAGTAGAAAAGTTTTTGTCGTGTGTTGATAAATACTTGAGTTGTGTTCTATTGTTTTTGAATTGTGTTTGTAATTGTTCTATTTCATTTTTTGTTATGGTAGTAGGAGCTTGTCTTTGGAGTTCTAAAATTTTATTTTTTATTGTTTTTTGTTCTTGTTGTATTTTTTCTTGATCATGTTTATTTTTTTCATGTTCTGCAATAAATTCTGGTAATCCGTATAATTGAGCATTTGCCCATAAGATAAGTTTTCCAAGAGGTGGGTGAATATCAAAAAAATATTTTCCTTCTTGGTATTCTGATACGAAATGAAAAAAATGGTGTTCATCAAAAACAACTTCTTTTGGTGTCTCTAAAAAAGAAAATCGACTTACAATTCCAAGAAATAAAAAAATAATTGTTCCTATTATTGTTTTATTGTTTGTGATAGTCTTGAAAATATTTTGAAACATATTATTTAGTATGAAAAAATTCTTTATGAACAGTTTTTACTGCATTATTGGCGTCGCTTCCAGCAATAACAGCAGAAATATTTGATTCATTTGCTCCTTGTGAAATCATTGAAATGTTAATATTTGCTTCTGCAAGAGAAGAGAAAAATCGACCTGCTACTCCAATATGTTTTCGCATTTCATTTCCAACAATTGCTATAATTGCTTTATTGTGAACTGTTTTGACCATATATCGTTTTTCGAGTTCTGTTATAAGTCGTGATAAATGTTGATGTCCATTTTGGATTGTTATAGAAATACTTGATTCAGAGGTTGATACTAAATCTATTGAAATATCATATGATGCACATGATTGAAATAAGTCGATTAAAATCCCAGATTCACTCATGTTCGCAGATTGAATAGTTAATACGGTTATATTTTTTTGAACAGTAATAGATTTAAATGCATAATGAGAGTCTTTTCCTCTTTTCGTTATTGCTGTTCCTGGATCATCTGGTGCCATAGTATTTTTAATACGCACTAAAATATTATTCTTTACAGCTGGCCAAATAGTTTGAGGGTGAATAACTTTTGCACCAAGATTTGCAAGTTCTGTTGCTTCATTAAATGAAAGCTCTGTTATAACATGTGCTTCTTTTACAATTCGAGGATCTGTAGATAAAATTCCACTTACATCTGTCCAAATTTGTATTTCTTCAGCATTACATGCTTTTCCTATAAGTGCCGCAGTGAAATCAGAGTACCCTCTCCCAACAGCATTTACTATTCCTCCTGGTATTTTCCCAAAAAAACCAGTACAAATAGGGGTAACATTTTTTTCAAGAAGAGGAGTAAGTATACTTCCAAGTTTATGTGAAAAACATTCAAAAAAATGTTTATCAGATGTGGTATGGTCATGTTTAAACATAGATGACACAATAGTGTCTAAGGATGTAAATTCTGCTTTTTCTCCAAGATCTTGTAAATGCAGTGATAAGAGTTTTGCAGATAAAATTTCACCAAGTGCAATAATTTCATCATTTGAACGAGAAGATAGCTCTCCAATTACCGTAAGTGCATGAAGAAAATTTGAAAGGTTAGAGAGTTTTGTTTGTATAAAATCAATGCCTTCTTTATAGAATTCCTCTTCTTTGACCAGTATTTTTAGTGCTGTACTATGTTTTTCTTCAATTTCTTGTAAAATATTTTTATAGCCTTGTACATTGTTTTGTATTGCATATTGCGCAGATGATAACAGTAAATCGGTTACTCCACTCATAGCAGAAACGGTTACGACTTTATCTTTTTCAGGGTGATGAATAATAATTTGTGCTGTTTGTGCAATAGCTTCTGCACTTCCCATAGATGTTCCTCCGAATTTTAATGAAAACATAATAAATAGAAATAAAAAATATTATAATAAATTGATAATATCAGAAATAACTGACATTGCAGTAGCATCGCCACCAGCACCAGCACCTTGTAAAATAATTTTTCCAAGATATTCATGAGTAATAATTATCATATTATCTGGTCCATTGACAGAGTAAAAAGGTGAATTTTCTGATATTTCTTCTGGTTGTACTGTAAGGTGTACTGAATCGTGTTGTTTTGTTGCACGGGCAATAAGTCGTATTTTTTTATTGTGTTTTTGTGCAGTGGAAATATCATGAGATGATATATGAGAAATTCCTGTTACGGGAAAATCTGTTGTTTTTGGAATTGGTGTGTGAAAACAAAGAGTAGATAATATAGCAAGTTTTGACGCTGTATCTATTCCTTCTACATCAGCTGAAGGATCACGTTCTGCAAATCCTTTTTCATATGCTTCTTGTACTACTTCAGTATAATTTTTATTTGGATTATTTTCTAATTCTGAGAGAATATAGTTACATGTCCCGTTTAGGATTCCTTCTATAGAAGATATCTTTCCAAAGGAAAAATGATTTTGAAGTGTTTTTATAAGAGGAATGCCTCCAGCTACACTGGCTTCAAATCCTATTGTGACTTTATTTTTTTGTGCATGTTCAAAAATTTCATTTCCAAATTCCGCTAATACTGCTTTATTTGCTGTAATAACATTTCGTTGTGTGTTTATTGCTTTGTAAATGATATCTTTCGCAATATCAGTTCCTCCAATTACTTCAATAATACAATCAATTTCTGGGTCATTCCAAATATCATCATGATTTTCAGTAAAGATTGTTGTTGTATTTTGTATAATATTTTTATCGATTTTTTTACGATTGCGAACAGCGATATATTTAATGGTAATAGGATACTGTGATGGTGTATTAAGAATACGAAAAATACTTTTTCCTACTGTACCAAAGCCAAAAATTGCAATATGTAAAGATCTCATAGAGAAAGGGGCTACAAAGTAATATCTGTAGTATAATTCCAATCAAAATTTTTTACAATTTTTCTTCTGTGCTAAACTGCATGAGTATACTGTATTTTCTCACTTATTATGACGAAAAAACTTCTCTCAAACCCCATAAAAGATACCAATCCCCAAAATCAATACTATGATATTGATTTTTTTTCTACGTATACCAATTTTGACGCAATTGAACAATTGGAATTAACAGGAGAAGAATTTTTATTTAATAATCTTTTGTATCTTTTTCAATCGTATAATACGAACCGACAAGATACGCAAAAACTGAAGAATGCCTTTGCATTAGCACAAGAAGTACACAAAACACAGTATAGAGAATCAGGAGCCTCATTTATTACTCATCCGTTAATCGTAGCATTACTGGCTCTTCCATATAAACCCTGTGCTGATTTTTTATCAGCAATAATTTTACACGATACTATCGAAGACTACACTTCCGATACTATGGAAGACAAAGAGAGTAGAGAATATATTTCTACTCATATTAAAAACACGTTTGGAGAAACAGTGTATCATTTAATAGAAGGAGTGAGTAAAGTAGCAAAAAATTCGTATACATCTCAAAACCAACACACTTCAAAAGAAGAAATCAATACCCTTTCTATAGAAAAAATATTTCAATACGCAGAACACGATTGTCGGATTTTATTGATCAAAATATTTGATCGACTTCATAATATTATTACTATTTCCGGGAAAAAAGATCCTCTTAAACGAGAAAAAAAAGTACAAGAAACCGTAAATATCTACATCGCAGCTGCAAAACGGTTAGGAGTATGGAATATGAAAAATATGTTAGAACACGCTTGTGAACGAGCCTTATCTCCTCATAATTACACATTCCATGAACTCAATACAGTACCCAAAAATACCACCTCTCTTCTTCAAGAATTTCAAACACTCCTTCCACACGCAAAAATTACCTTTCAAAATACCAGTCCTTTTGAAGAACCGTTTATTGCTATAGAAGTACCTACAAAACAAGACTGTTTTGATACATTTTTTCTCCTCAATACAAAACTCTATTTCAAAAAAGGATCATTTTCTGATTATATTTCTCATCCAAAAATAAATAAATACCAAGCGTTACATGCACATTATATTCTTCATAACACAGAAATCGTTGCAGTCCATATCGTTTCTTCAGAAATGCATAAACGAAATACACTCGGAGTATTTCTCGAAGTATACCAAAAAAACTATTTCTTACCGCTCTTATCTGATGCATCGCTCCATACACTGCATAAAGAATCTGAACATACTCTTTCTTCTATTAAAAAGAAAATACTTTCTCCTCAAATAAGAATTCATAATGAAGAAAAAGGATCCGTATATATTCCTAAAGGTGCTACAGCTCTTGATGTAGGAATTCTTTTATATCCGACGCGGTTTCAGAATATAAAAGAAATACGCATCAATTCGGTTGTACAACCATTGAATACTCTTGTAAAAAACAATGATATTATTGAATGTACGTTTCTCGATTCTCCTCAACTAAAACGATTATGGTTAGATTGTTCATTTCTTTATAGAGAATATATTTCTCAGGTACTATCAGAACATCCATATCACCAAAAAGTACAACAAGGACACGATATTCTTCAATCTGTATTTGATACAAAACGGTTAGGAATTGTTGATGTACAATGTGATAATCCTGAGTTTTTAGCTTTTCTAGGTAATGAATTTACTTCTGTGCTGGATTTGTATGTTGCTATCTATGAAGGGAAATTACGAGGAAATGAGTGTTTATATTTTTATGAAGAATTTATTCGGTC
>JALUEA010000071.1 GCA_027053135.1 Candidatus Altimarinota bacterium | reverse complement strand
CTTGGACTTTTAAAACTCATGCTTAAAGGAATTTCTCCAACAGAAGAAGGAATTTTAGATAAAGCCCTTATAGATACATATGCACTCAAGGGAATTACAATGGATATAGAGGATCCAACTCATATGGAACCTCCTATAATGTCAGATCTAGAAAATGTCCTCAAACGAATGCGTGGAGGAGAAGAACTCGCTGATCGCCTCGCAAAATTTACAACAGGAAGTTATTCTGAAATTTTTAATAACCAAACAAATGTAGATTTTAATATTAATTTTCTTGTATTCCAAATTAGAGATTTAGAAGAAGAACTCCGACCTATTGCTATGTATACGATTTTAGATTTTATTTGGAACAGAATCCGATCTCAATTAAAAAAACGAATTCTTGTTATTGATGAAGCATGGACAATGATGAAACATGAAGACAGTGCAAAATTTCTTCATGGACTTGTAAAACGAGCAAGAAAATATTTTTTAGGAGTTACAACCATAACACAAGATGTAGAAGACTTTCTTCACTCAAACTATGGAAAAGCAATTATTACAAACTCATCAATGCAATTACTCTTAAAACAAGCCCCATCTGCTGCTGATATTTTAGAAAAAGTATTTCATCTTACCAAAGGAGAAAAATACTTATTAATGAACTCAGAAGTAGGACAAGGAATTATGTTCGCAGGACTAGAACATGCTGCAATACAAGTAATTGCTTCATACAGTGAAGAAAAAATTATTACCACAAATCCAGAAGAAATACTCCAAGAACAAGAAAATACTATGAACAATATGGATCCACTTGCGTAATACAATAGATTACAAAATATCATTACGAGAAATAGGTTCCTTTTTAGGCGTTCCTATATGTCTTGGATATTGTGGCATCATTGGTTCTACTTTTTTTATATACCATAATTCTCGTTTCTCTCCTGTAGGGAGCGTATAATGCATAATATTTTCTGCGAATCCTCCAAAATAATCTAATACGATATCATCATCATGATTATAATCTGGACCTCTATAAGCAAGTAAATACTGTTTTTCTCGTAAAAACCCCATAGTCATTTCAAGCATTGGTGAAAAATGGGCAAATGCACGTGTTACAACCATATCATACTGTTCTCTATGCTTTTTCTCATGCGCTAATGCTTCTGCCCTTCCATTAATAATATGTATATTTTCTAATCCTAATTGGTGAGCAAATTCATCGACACATCGCAACTTCTTTGCAACACTATCTAATGGATAAAATTGAATTTCAGGAAACAATATTGCTAAAGGAATAGTTGGAAAACCACCTCCAGTTCCCATATCTAAAATAGTTTTGGGATTATTTTTTGATATAAAATCTACAGAAGATAAGGAATCATAAATATGCTTACTCCAAATTGTATCTGGAGTACGAATTGCCGATAAATTAATCTGTGAATTTTTTTCTCTAAAAATCTCTACAAATTTTTGTAATTGTAAAAATTGTGTATCTGTTATATTCGGAACAATATTTTGTATCACTTCTTTATAGAAAGACATATCAATATTTTTAATAAAAAATTTACGTTTTTATTATACAGAAAAATATGAGAATATACAGATATAATAGAAAAACAGTATTATATATTCATAGCACTATGACAAACAATCAAAATACTCCATTTGATATATTTACAGATGATGCCAAAAAAGCATTTAAATTTGCAGAAAAACTTGCTAAACAAGAAGAAGTTTTTATTACTGGAACCGATCATGTATTAGTAGCAATGACAAATGATCCGAACTCGTTATGTGCTGGGATATTACTTGCTCATGGAGTTTCTGAAGAAAACATTTTACTTGCGAAACAAAGTATTCCTGCAGAAAAAACTGATTCTAAATTTTCTACACCTCTCTCTTTATCACTTCGAAAAGCAATTGAATATTCAATAGATATTGCACAAAAATATAAACACAGTGAAGTAGGACTTGAACATATTTTACTGGCATTTTTATCTGACAAAGAGTCAAAAGCAGCAAAAATTCTCGATTTAATGAGTATATATTTCCCAGAACTTCAAAATGATATTATAGAACTCTTAACACAAATTTCTGGAGGAAAAGAAAATACAAAAGAGACAAATAAAAAATTTTCAAACCCTATCAACGATTTATTTAATGGATTATCAGGAGCTATAGGAATTATGAATAAAAATGAATTATCCGAAATACTCGGAGAAACACGACCATGGAAAAAAAACAAAAAATCACTTTCTTCAGAATATATGAAAAACAATACATTTAAAAATGAAGAAGAAAATAATACTCAATACAACGATAATGACGACGACTTTACACTTGAAGAATCAAATACACCTGCATTAGATTTTTTCTCTACGGATTTTACGGAACTTGCAAAAAAAGACGAACTCGATCCTGTAATAGGAAGAAAAACCGAAATAGAACGAGTTATGCATATTTTAAATCGAAAAACAAAAAATAATCCTATTATACTTGGAGAACCAGGAGTTGGAAAAACAGCAGTAATAGAAGGACTTGCACAAGCAATTCACAATGGAGACGTTCCTTCTGGACTCTTAAATAAACGCGTTTTAGCGCTGGATATAGCTGGAATGATTGCGGGAACAAAATACAGAGGAGAATTCGAAGAACGCCTCAAAGAAGTCATTAATGATGCAATAGCAAATAAAGGAGAAGTAATTATTTTTGTTGATGAAATTCATACGATTGTTGGAGCAGGAGGAGGAGACGGAACACTTGATGCTGCAAATATTTTAAAACCAGCTCTCTCACGAGGGAAAATTCAAATGATTGGTGCAACCACCTTTGATGAATATCGAAAATATATAGAAAAAGATAAAGCGTTAGATAGACGATTTCAACCAGTAAAAGTACTTGAACCAACAGAAAAAGAAGCAATTAAAATTTTACAAGGATTAAAAAAATCATTCGAAAAATTTCATAAACTCAAAATTACCAATTCAGCTATTTCAAGTGCTGTACATCTTTCAAAACGATTTATAACCGACCGATTTTTACCTGATAAAGCAATAGATATTCTTGATGAAACTTGTGCCAGTAAAGGACACAGAAGTCAAAAAGTTAGTAAAGAAGTAAAAGCATTAGAAAAAAAAATAAAACAATTACTCAAAAAAAAAGAAATAGCTGTCCAAAACAATGATTACGAAAAAGCAATTACACTCAAAAAACAAGAAACAGAATACGAAAAAGAAATACAAAATCTTCGTAACATTGAACCATCACAAGCAGAACGAGTCACCATTACTGATCATAATATAGAAGAAACTGTTTCAAAAATAACAGGAGTACCTTTAGAAAAACTTGGAAATGATGATATAGAAAAATTATTATCACTCTCTCACACACTTGAGAAACAAATTATTG
>JALUEA010000070.1 GCA_027053135.1 Candidatus Altimarinota bacterium | reverse complement strand
ATTTTTTCGAAACTCGTCACAACATGCTCTTCCAATAGAGTATATTCATACTGTTCTTCAAGTACTTTCTTTGTAGGGAAAAAAAGTATTAAAAAAGAAGATGGTTCTCTTTCTCCTCTTTTTTTCAATATATTCTGAACACACGACGAAAGTTTCCGTCGAATACAATTTCTTCTCACTGCACTTTTTTCTACTTTTTTTGAAATAATAATTGCTATTTTTGTGTTTCCAAATCGTGCTGGTAAAAATTTTACGCGAAAAAAAGGAGTCTTCAGAGAAGCTCCTTTTCGAGAAACAAGTGATATTATTGAAGATTTATTTAATCGATCGCATCTTTTAAAAGCCATAACCCGTATCCATATAAAAAAATCTTTCCCTTATAATTACGCCGATAATCTCCATCTTCCTTTTGCTCTTCGCGCTTTAATTACAGCCCGTCCTCCTGGTGTTCGCATTCGAAGAAGAAATCCGTGTCTTCGTTTTCGTCGTCGTTTATTTCCTTTAGAAAGCATCTCTTGTTATTTTAAAAATTAAACTGGTGGACCTGAGAAGAGTTGAACTTCTGACCTCACGATTATCAGTCGTGCGCTCTAACCAACTGAGCTACAGGTCCATAAAAATGGCTACCCTGCTAGGATTCGAACCTAGGAATGATGGGATCAAAACCCACTGCCTTACCACTTGGCGACAGGGTAATAGCATATTTTAGCGAAGTGTATCTTCGCACACTCTCTTGTCTTTGTCAAAGCGAAATACACAAATTCTCATGGTGACACGAGGCAGATTTGAACTGCCGACCTCGGGGTTATGAGTCCCGCGCTCTAACCAACTGAGCTACCGTGTCACAAAACATGCAGCATCAATAGTAAACACTTTATAAAACATTTGCAATGGTATTTTTATACCAAACAAAAAATTTTTCTTATTATTTTTCTTCTTCTATAAATTCAAGCATTTCCGTCTCTGAAGTTGCAAATGCTCCCCAATTTTTATGAATAATATGCGGTGTATCCGTAATAGTACCAGCAATTTGAGCATTAATATTTTGTTCTTTTAACAATGCTATTACGTGTTCAGCATCTGATTCATCACAAATCATAAGCATTCCATTCCCACAATTCCATGTTTTATATGCCTCTCTATCATCAACATTTCCTAATCGTTGTAAAATATTCATTACTGGTGGCATAGGAAAAATATTGGGCAAATACGCCCCTAGCTTTTTCTCCTTTAAAATTCTGAAAAAGTTTCCTGCAAGACCTCCTCCCGTTACATGCACAATTCCACTCACATCAATTGTTCGTTTTTTTCCATATCGACCTAAAATTTCTAATAAAGCTCCATGATATACAATACACGGTTTTAAAAGGATTTCTCCCCATTGTTTCCCTTTATCATCTCCTTGAAATTCATCACATGTATCAAAAAAAGATATATTATTTTCTTTTAAAATATGCCGAATAAGAGAAAAACCATTTGAACGAAATCCAAATTCTTGAAGAGCAATAACAACCTGCCCAGGTTTAATATTTTCTCCAGTAATAAATTTCTCTTTTTCTACAATTCCAGTAGCACTACTATTCCAAATAGATTTTGAAAGGGTATTTCCTAATTCTGCTATTTCTCCTCCAGGAATTAATACTTTTTCTTGAATACATACTTCCGCTAAACTTTTCATCATTTGTTCAATTTCCTTCGGATTGACTTTATTCGTATCAATTGTGTTCGTAATTGATACAACTTCTGCTCCAACACAAATAGCATCATCTACTGTCATAGCAAGTAAATCACGACCTAACCCTGTAAAATTCTGCATTTCTAATGCAATATCAATTTTTGTTCCTACTCCATCACAATTATTAATCATTAAATACTCCCCCATATCAATAGCTCCTGCAAATCCCCCATCTTGAATTAATGGAGTTCCTTTTAATCCATCTCGTGAAGAAAATGTACTTTTTGCATAATGATACGCAATCTTTGATGCTTTCTCCCCTACAGAAATATCAACACCTGAATCTGCATATGTTGCCATACTCGTGAACAATAAAATAAAAATATAATCTCAATACGTATATTGTATCATATTTTTTATAATATTGATATATACATTTTAATATGATACTATTTTAACTCATATTTTTCATTTCTTTCATTATTTATTTTCCATGACAAAAATTATTGCAACACTTGGACCAAGTTCCAACTCAAAAGAAAAAATTACAGCACTTATCAATGCAGGAGTAGGTATTTTTCGACTTAATTTTTCACACAACTCACATACATGGCATAAAAAATGTATAGAAACAATTCGATCTGTACAACCACATGCAATAATAATGCTTGACACCAAAGGTCCAGAAATACGAACAGGAGATATTGTTGATACTAATGGAAATCCAAGCTCTTTTTCTATTACAAAAGGAGAAATATTAGAATTAGTAACTACTCTAGAAGAACAAGATGTTTTTACAAAAGAACAAAAAAAACTCTTTATGAACTACAAACACTTTCCAAATGATGTCAGTATTGGTGATATTATCGCACTGAATTCTGGACTCCAAAATTTAGAAGTAATATCTATCAATATGAATACCAATAGTATCGTTACAAAAGTTTTACAATCAGGGGAAATATCATCTCGAAGACATGTAAATTTAGTTGGAAAAGATGTTTCCATTTTTACAACAACAGAAAAAGATAAAAACGATATTTTGTTTGGATTAGAAAATGGAATTGACTCTATTGCTCTCTCTTTTGTACGACAAGCTTCAGATATTGAATATGTACACAAGCTCTGTAAAGAGTACGAAGAAACACATAATAAAAAAATCAAAATTTATGCAAAGATTGAAACACAAAAAGGAATGGATAATCTCGAAGAAATAGCTCAAATTTCTGATGGATTAATGGTAGCTCGAGGTGATCTTGGGATAGAAACACCTTTTGAATTTATTCCAGCAAAACAAAGAACTATAGTAGAAACAGGAAAAAAATATAATTGTGAAGTTATTATTGCAACAGAAATGCTTGAATCAATGATAGATCACCCACGACCTACTCGTGCAGAAGTGTCTGATATTACTCTTGCTGTTTGGCAAAATGCTGATTATACAATGCTTTCTGGAGAAACTGCCGCAGGGAAATTTCCTATCAAATCAGTACAAGTAATGAAAAAGGTAATTGATGCAGCAACACAAACTCGATAACACAAATTCTACACTCTCCATTGTTCTAACGATTCCCAAAATGTTGGAAATGTTTTTTTGGTACAATCAGGATCTAAAATTTTTACATTCTCAACAACCGTTCCTAATACAGCAAAACTCATAGCAATACGATGATCATCAAAACATTCAATTTCTGCTCCATGAATTTTTTGTGAATCTCCCCAAATTTCTATATAATCATCTCCTGTTTGTACCGTAATTCCCATTTTTCGTAAATTTATTTCCATTGCAAACAATCTATCACACTCTTTATGACGCAATGTTGAAAGACCAGTAATTTTTGTATACCCATCAGCATACCCACAAAGTGCAATTGCTGTTAACGCTGCATCTGGTATATCTTCTAAATCTATTTCTCCAAGAGGTCGCACTGGATTAAATGGATTTTTACTCTGTATTCCATGCTCTTTTCTATACTGCACATATTGAGGATTTCGCATTGTATCAATAACCAATTCTGTAAATTTTGCATCTCCTTGCAATGAATTTTTCGGTAAATTCTCAATAATCACTTCTCCTCCAGTAAGTAATCCAATTGCTAATGGATATGTTGCACTCGAAGCATCACCTTCTACAAAAACAGTATCTGGAGCCGTAAACTGCTGTTGTTTAATACGAAATACTTTATACGCATTATCTCTATTTTCTATCTCTATACCAAAATCATTCATTACCGAAATGGTCATATCAACATATGGTTTTGAAACTAATTCGTCATCAACAATAATTTCTAAACCAATTCGTGGAGCAATATGAAACAATGCTGTAAAAAACTGAGATGATAACTTTCCAGAAAGATGAACCGATCGCATTTGTTTTCTCATACCAGCAAATCGTTCACAACTGTGTGTAAAAATACTTGCTGGAAAAAGTGTATGAGGAGGAAAATGTTTTTTTTCCTTATATTCAATATTAACACCTAAATGTTGTAATGCATCACATAAATCTCCAATAGGACGAACAGACATCCTCTGTGTTCCTGTAAATGTTGTTTTTCCTTTTCTCAAAGCACATAAAGCCGTTAAAAACCGAATACTTGTTCCAGAATTTCCGCAAAAAATCGTAATATCATCCGTATTAGTAAAAAAATCAGCCGTTTCAATTTTCCAATTAGAAATACCAGATTCTGTTTTTATCTCTGTTATTTTAACCCCCATTTTACTCAATGCATCTCTCATAATTTGTGCATCTTCACTTTCTAAAGCACCTTTTATAACAACAGGTGTTTCACTTAACACGGCTAATGGAAAAAAGCGATTTGTTAACGATTTTGAACCAGGAACCGTAATATTTTTTATAAGAGGCTTTCTAAAAGGTTTCACAATCAAAGTCATTCGAAAAATGGAAAAAATATACTATAAAAAGTATACCATATCTTCCATATACAAAAATTTTTATTTTAAGACTCTTTGAAATTCACATATTTTTATGTCAAATCTATTATTTTCATCTTTTGAAATATTTTGACATGAAAGTAATTCGAACTGTGTAAAGTCCACTGTTGGAAAAAAACTATCAGCCTCTGGAAATTCTGCATCAACAAAAGTAAGCGATAAATGCGTTGCATAAGACAAAAACATTTCATAGAGAGTACTTCCGCCAATAATCATCATTTCATAATGAGAATTTTTTTTTACCTCTTTTGCATGCAAATCCAATACCTCCTGAAGAGAATACATACATTTTGTATTCTTATATTGCGAAACATCATACTCTCTATTATGCGTTACAACTATATTAGTCCTCTGTGGCAATTCCATTCCAATACTTTCAAATGTTTTTCGTCCCATTACTACCGTTTTATTTCGTGTTCGTGTTCGAAAATGTTGCATATCTACAGGTAAATCCCACAGTAATGTATTATTAACACCAATTTCATTCTTTTTTCCCATTGCAGATATAAGTGTGATCATATTGTTATATTTTTAAATATTACTTGATTTATTATATAATATATTTTATAATACTAAGGATTACTTAATTTTATATTTTACATAATGAGTTTTACACATACACACAATAATCACAATATTCAATGGAAAGAAAATAGAATACTCTTCCGAGACGTAACAGAAATTAAAGTAGGAGGTTCCGAATCTAGCAAAAATGACACAATAAATGTTCTACGAGAACTATACACAAAAGCAGGATGTAACGTTGCAACAGTTCAAAAATTAAATAAATTAAAAAACCGTTATAACTTAACACGGATTATTACTGTTTGTGGACCAAGAGAACAACAAAACAAAACAACAAAAAAAAAAAAAAAAAAAAAAAAAACAATCTCTAAAAAAAATAGCAATAAAGATTTATTTAATAAAAATGCAAAACTCAAAAAACCCCACTTTACAAAAGAAGAACAAACTATTTTAGATGCATACTCTCCCCCAGCACATACATTTCAAGAAGCATTAGACAATCTTCGTTCATTATTAAATGAAGAAACTTTTTCTGAGGAACTTCAAGCAAAACTCCGAATGCTTTACTTGTACTTTAAACAATATAAGAAAAAATAAACGCTATCGACACCATATACACTCTTCGTTACCACATTCATTAAAAATTCCTGCTTGAATAGAAGAATATACACTTTCTATTTGAGATAATACGAATTTCTTTGCTTCTGGAGTTACTGCGACACATTCTTTCACAAACACTCCTTTTTGCGGTTCTACGAAATCAAAGTATCCCTGTCGTAATATTTTTGGTTCTATAGGGTTATTTTCGAGTAATAATGCATAAAAAATCATTTGTCGCCAATAATCTCCTCCAAGATTATTATTTTTTTCACATGGAGGTAAGAGCTTTTCTTTAGTCCATTTATTCTCTGATTTTCCTGTTTTATAATCAATCACCGTAACATCAGTAGCACTAGTATAATCAATCCGATCAATCTTTCCTTTTATTGGAATTATTCCATTCTCACCTTTTACCCCTGTTCTAATAAATTTTTCTGTAGAGACAGGATATGATACTGTTGTATCTTTTAAGTATTGATCAAAATATTGAGATAAAATTTCTTCTCCATATTTTTTAAATTTTTCATACTCATCTTCTGAATATAAATACCGTTCTTTTACTAATGCTTTTTGAAAATATTGCAATATAATATGTTTCTTATACCGCTTATCTTCTGAATTGATAGCATACCGAGTTGCTTCTTCTAATGCCTTATGAATAGCATTTCCAAAACTTGCACTCAATGACATACTCGATGGAATTTGTAATAAATTTTCGAAATAAAAACTTTTTCCACACTGTAAATATTTATTCAAATGTGTTGGGCTTAATGCATAATTCTCAAGTAACGGTTCCAAAAACGAAGTATCTATTGCATCTGTGTTTCTCGTTTCTTCTCTTGCATATTCTGTTTCTAACACTCTATTTATTTCATCTTCTCCATACTCTACATGATCTTTTGTAACACCCTCTCCTTGTTGCATTTCAGATACAAATGTTGAAATATCTAATTCTTTTCCATTCCTATCATACTTTGAATACGATACTTCTACGAACTTCTTTGCTCGAGTAAGAGCAACAAAAAATAATCGTCGTTTTTCCTCTAAAAAATCTCCATCATTTCCTTGTATCAATGTTGAAGGTAAATGATACCTTTTTCGTTGCGGAGTATCCCATACTTTTTTATTTACCCCTTTTATAAATACATACTCAAACTCCAATCCTTTTGATGAATGAGCAGTAATAAACTGTACTCCTTCTTTTTCGTATTGCACCTTTTCAATTGGAATTTTTAAATTATGCCGCTTCATTCTCTGAAGAATATCAAGCAAATCTGCAACTGTAAACTCTTTTCTTTTTTGTGCTTCTTCTTTTACAAAATGAAAAAATGTCGATAAAGCATTCAAATAAAACCCTTTTTTATCCTGAGACAATACCCATTGTACTATGCCGGTAATAGTAAAAATATCTTCTATAAAATGCACTATAGTTTTTGTATGAAAACTTGTCTCTAACTGAGCAATTATATCTCCATATTGCGCAAATGCTGTATTCGTTCCAAAATATTTTTCAAGAGTATCAGGAGAAAATAAAAGACTTTTAAAAAAAATATCTCTTACGCCCTGTTGTTTCATTTCTAACTTTCTATACAATGCTAATGCTGTAATATCTTTTCCTGAAAGATTGGTAAACGGAAAAAAGAAAGACGAAAACAATATACTTTCACCAGAAAAGGGATATTGTGACTCCTTATGAAAATATTCTAAATACGCAATAATGTGCGTAATGAGTGGCAAGTCTAAAATATCCTGTGTCATTTTTACACGCACAGGAATACCATGCGATTCACACAGTTTTATTAATAACTCAGCTTGTGCATGATTTTGATAAATTACGGCAATATCAGATAATTTCTTTTTTTCTCCAACAGTATGATCTGATTCAAATGATTTTTGTAATGCGACAATTCGTTTAAAAATTCCTAAATCTTCATGAACCTCATTATAATATTCTCGCAACGATGGTTGTATATGTGATTCTGATACAAATCTTTTATTTTTTGATACAAGATTTTTCTGTAATTGTGGAATTTCTCGAACAAGTCGTTCTTTATTTTTTGCAATAATATGCGAAGCAAGATCTAAAATTTCTTGAGAAGATCTATAATTTTTATCAAGTGTAACAACGGTAATAGAATCTTTATACTGGTTATAATATTCCATTATATTTCGCATATTCGCTCCCTGAAACCGATAAATAGACTGATCATCGTCTCCTACTACAAAAATATTTGGTTCTTCCCAATAATCACATAAATAATCGACCAATTCCTTTTGTGATCCATTCGTATCTTGAAATTCATCAACTAAAATATACTGAAATCGTTCTTGGTATTCTGCTAAAAAATTTTTATCATTTTTAAACGCATCTAAGACCCACGTAATCATATCTTGAAAATCGTATTGTCCTTTTTCCAATAAGGTATTTTGATATTGTTCAAATATATATGTAGCAGAAATAACTTTTTCTATTTTTTCTTCTACTGCTTTATATTTTTTTTCATTTAAATCTCCTTTTTGAAACACTTTTCCGGTTTTTTTATCGGTATATTTTCGCTTATAAAGCATTTCATCATCATATTGAAGTTGTTGTAAATATTCTGCACAAGCATCTCGCACTGTTTGTGCATCCCAACTTTCACTTTTAAAGATTGTAAATAATCCTAATAAATCTCTGGCACTTGAATACAAATTTTTTTGAAAATGAATATCATTCGCTGGTAAATTAGAAAGTAAGGCTTCTAATAATTCATATTGCGCTAATTCAGAAATATTTTCCGCATCATCAACTGGAAAATAATCAGTATTTTCTTGAATAATTTTATTACAAAAACTGTGAAATGTATGAATTTCTATTTTATGTGCACTTTCCCCAATAAACGAAAGTAAACGCTTTCGCATCGCTACAACGCCTGCTGTTGTATAGGTTAAACATAAAATATTTCCTGGTTCTATATCTGTTTGTATCTGTAAAATATTTGCAATCCTTGCTCCTAATGTCTCCGTTTTTCCTGTTCCAGGACCAGCAACTACCATTACTGGCCCCTCAATTGTTTGTACTGCTTGTAATTGATCTTCATTTAACGCTGAAAGGCGTTTTTGAAATGTTGAATATTGAGAATCTGACATATACGAAAGGAAAGCAAAATTTAAATATGAGAAAACCGACTTTTAAACCGAGAAAAAAACCAAAAATGTCCTTTTAGAAACATAAATAACAAAATTCCTATACTAATCATAAGTAATAAAAACCCTTCAATTGGAATAAATCCCAACACATCAGGAGTAGCACCCCATCGAAAAAATTCTAATAAAAACAATACAAAAAATAATGCCGATAAGGTTACACCTCCTACGAGTCCATTTGGCCACGATTCCTTTATACACCGTTCCCACAAACTATTTGCAAAGAAAAATAAAATAACTAATAACAACACCTCATATACTTGTACTGGATATAACTCTCCTTGGAATTGTACATCTTTCAAATTATAACTAACAGTTAAAGGAAATCCTTCTGGGGCAGGTTTCCCATAATTACTTCCAGAAAAAAACTCTCCAAGCGAATAAAATGCTAAAAAAGTAATAGATGGTAATGAAAACGCATCTAACCACGCTAATGGATTTTCATTTTTAATAAAACATAATACTAAAAACACAAACAAAAAACCCACTAATGACCAAATTAAATCTATTCCTCCTTGCCAAAAAGTAAAAAATATTTCTATTTTTACCCAAAACTTTTCATACCAATGAGATACCTCAAATACTCGTTCTGATACAACAAATGCTAAATCTGTTAAATATACTCCAAGTCTTCCTGCAAAAAGTAAAGAAAACATCAATAGCACCATATGGTCCGTTAAAAACAATAATGATATTTTCCGTTCATGGACTGTTCGCGTTAGCATCCACAAAGAAAGAAAAAATCCTATCATAATTACAATAAGCGATGCTGTTATTTCAAAAATTCCAAAAGAGAATAAAAAATCCTGCATATTGATATATAAAAACGCTATTTCTAAAAGAGTAGAACTACTCTCATAATATCACACAAATACTATACGAATATACTCTATTCAAAATATATCAACTATAAAAAAATAGTATAATAGTACTTTTTTATAATAAACTTCGTATATTTTGCGATTTTTTCTCTATTTCTGATCGCTCAAATCGTGCAACACTATCAAATACTATTCCAGCTCCAGCTTGGGCAAATGCAGAATTTTCATGAATAAATAAAGAACGAATTGCAAGTGACAATTGCATATCCCCTGTAATACTCCAATACCCAACACCTCCTGCATATGGACCTCTCAATTCTGGTTCATTTTTTTGCAAGATTTTTATTGCTTCAATTCGTGGCGATCCAACCACTGTTCCCATTGGAAAATTACTTAACGATGCTTCTAATGACGATATACCCGGTTTGATTTTTCCGACAACCCGTGAAACTAAATGTTGAACATGAGAATATTTTTTTAATGCCATTATTTCCTCTACAGTAATACTTCCATATTCACATACTTTCCCTAAATCATTTCTCGCCATATCAACCAACATCAAATGCTCTGCGACTTCTTTTTCATCTGAAAGCATTTCTGCCGAAAGTTTTGCATCTTCCTGTGGTGTTTTTCCACGAGAACGCGTTCCCGCAATAGGATATGTTTCAATACGCTTTCCTTGAATTTTTGCAATCATTTCTGGAGACGAACCAATAATTTTTCGTTCATCAAAATGAAGATAAAACATATTTGGAGAAGGATTTGTTATTCGCAATTTTTTATAAAATTCTACCTCAAATGTTGTTCTATCATTTTCATCTCCCCTCTTAATTTCATAGTTAAATTTTCGCGAAGGAACAATTTGAAAAACATTTCCTGCATAAATTTCTTCTTTACACCGATTAATATATGCATCCATTTCTGTATCAGAAAAACTTACTGATGTCATATGGGCGGTATTATTATTTTTAACCGTATGCATCTGTTCTTCTCTGTTATCCTGTAATAATTCAGAAATAGCACTAAATCGATCTTCATCAGCAAACACATACTCCAATTCCTCTGTTTTTCTATTATAAATAAGTGCATCTAAATATAGCCCAAACTCAACATCATAAAAATTTGGATGAGATGGCAAATCTAAACTCTTTTCTTTATATTTTATAGCTTCAAAATTTATATAGCCAATTAATCCACCAACAAAACCTGCTTCTTTCGTATTTGCTACTAAATTTTGATATGGTGCAAATTGTTCTTCTAACCATGCAAAAGGATCTTCTTTTTTCCCTTGAGAAACACCATCAATAAACACTTCAAAATCTTTTATAGCAAATATTTTTTTTGGAGCAAATCCTAAATACGAATAATTATTCCATTCATCATCTCCTAAACTTTCTAAAAAAAAGAAATTGGTATATTTTTTCGCAATAATAGAAAAAATATCTAATAATGATGCATGCTTATCGATAACCCTCCTTCTAATTTTTAATGGTGAAGTATTATCTGATTGTAAAAACTTTTTTTCTTGTAAATGCGATTCAGCAATAATAGATCGAAAAATTTCTTCTATTGTATCTGGAGAAATTCCAAATTCAGATGCTAAATCCCGTTTTTCAGCAAGTAATCTCTGTTCACGCGGTGCATCATAAATACTCATATTATTTTCATCCTTCCATTTAACTACTTTTTCTACTAAATGTAATCGTTGAACAATACAATCAATTATTGTTCTATCAACTCCATCTATCTGTTTTCTAATTGCTTCTAAATTCATATACCATGCTTTTATGAAATATATATATTCTATTATACATATTTTGTATGATTTATGAATAATATATTTGAATTTTCCCATTCTATACTATAGGATAATCTTACAATAATAATTTTTTTCAGATTTTCATTACTTAATAATATTATGGAT
>JALUEA010000069.1:1890-3404 GCA_027053135.1 Candidatus Altimarinota bacterium | reverse complement strand
TATGTATTTTGTGTGATATATAATTATAAGTTTATTGATTTGTGTCTAAAGGAGTTTGGATAATTGTCCAGTCTTCGTCAGGAATTACAATATTTTCGTTTTTTGGGTATGGAATAGGTTTTGTAATAATATATGGAACCTTTATTGGGTCAGAATGTTCTGGCTCAGTATTTGTTTGTATAGGAGTAACAGTTTCAGGAGCAGATGAATGAGTTATTGGATTATTTGTATTTGATGGAGTATGAGCCGTATTTGTTGCCGTTTGAACAGCTGTCTCCGTTGTGGTATTTTCGGTACTTGTTTCTGAAGTATCTGTTTCTGAAGTATCTGTTTCTGAAGTATCTGTTTCTGAAGTACTTGTTTCTGAAGTACTTGTTTCTGAAGTACTTGTTTCTGAAGTACTTGTTTCTGAAGTACTTGTTTCTGAAGTATCTGTTTCTGAAGTACTTGTTTCTGAAGTACTTGTTTCTGAAGTACTTGTTTCTGAAGTACTTGTTTCTGAAGTACTTGTTTCTGGAGTACTTGTTTCTGAAGTATCTGTTTCTGAAGTATCTGTTTCTGAAGTACTTGTTTCTGGAGTACTTGTTTCTGGAGTACTTGTTTCTGGAGTACTTGTTTCTGGAGTACTTGTTTCTGGAGTACTTGTTTCTGGAGTATCTGTTATATCTGCGGTATACATATTATTGGAAGAATATTGAATTCCAACGAGCATAAGCCCAAGAGCAAGAACTCCTCCTCCAAGTATCGTTCCATGTTTTTCAAGAAAACTTTTCTTTTTTACAGGTGTATATGTTTTTTTGAAAGCATTGTTTGTGTTATATTGAGACATTGTTTAAAAATTAAATGATAAATCATTTAATAATATCGAATATATTGTATATATACAAGAAAATATAATTGACAAAATTAAAAATATATTGGGATAAAATATTTTTTTTGATACGATATACATGTATTACTAATATATTTGTTGTGAATACTATAGAACTTCTTTCGCCATCGGGAACAAAAGATATATGTATCACAGAAAAAAATTCTGATACACTTATTAGAATTATTGATTTTGATGGAACAGCAGAGAAGACGTTTTTTAGATTGAATATACATGGAGATAAAAACGCAGAAAACGCAAATATTCGTGTTGTTGCGCGATATCTTACACAGGCACAACAAAAAAAGGAATGTACTATATCATTGTTTTTGCATGGAAAAAATCAAACGGGAAATATAAATATAAAGGGTATAGCAGAGGATACCTCATTTTTGTATTGCAATGGAGGAGGAATGGTTACAAAAACATCTACAATGTGTTCTATAGAGATTGGAGAAAAGATTTATCTTTTTTCTGAAAAGGCAAAAGCAAAGGCAATACCAGTGTTGCGAGTAGAGACAGATAATATTGCATCAGCATCGCATAGTGCTTCTATAGCTCCTTTTCCAGATGATATTTTCTTTTATATGGGAACAAGGGGAATTTCATATGACAATGCAAAGGAATTATTACGATATTCGAT
>JALUEA010000069.1:0-1880 GCA_027053135.1 Candidatus Altimarinota bacterium | reverse complement strand
CGATCCTCCAAAAAAAATAATAGTTGATTTTATATATTAAATGTTGTATAATTTTTATATGAGCTCATAACAAAAATTATTATTTAACACAAATATACAATATGATTTCAAAAAAAATGCTTGGAGCAGGAGTAGCGTGTCTTGCTATTGCAGGAACAGGGGTTGGAATGTTTCATTATCAGAATCATGGGACGGGAACAAATTCTGAACATCTAAAAGTGGGGCAAGAAGATCCTCTGGCGGAGATTTTAGGAAAAAATCCAGCTGATAATCTAAAGGGAGATTTTCTTACGAATTCACCTATTAACAAGTATACAGGACCAATTTCAGAAACATTACAGAAATGTCTCGATACTCCTTTAACAGCGGCAGATCAGGCTGATAAAAAAATATTTGCTCCGTATAATAGAGCAGCAAATATTACGCAGACACGAGAAGAAATTTTAGCTGATATTGGACCGGTTCTGGGGCATGCAGTAAAAAATAATGAAATTAACTGGAAATGGGACGGTTTAGCAAAAACATATAAGTTTCAAGGGAATGATGCAGATGCGAAATTATGGTACTGTTACTTCAAAGAAGATTCTCCGTTCTTTCAAGAATTTTTAGATGAAAATGCGGTTTCAGCTCCATTTAAGGATCTTACAACGGTGTCATTTAAAGAAATATTTCCTGAACCTGCTCCAGATGGAGGGTTTAAAAAACCAAAATCAGTAATGGATAAGTTTCATGGAATGACGGGGGGAATGCAAGAATTATCTCACTTAAAATCGTTTGAAGATAATGTTTTGAATAGAATAAAAGCAAAATTTTCAATAGATGGAGAGAAATTTGAGAAGTTTTCTCGTTTTGCAAAGTTGGATGAAAATTTGATTTCTCCGAAATTAGGATCTCTTGATTTTTGGGATAAGATTAAAAGTCGACAATCAGAAATTCAAAAAGTAGTAAAAGTTACTCCAGAAGAAGTTGGGAAAACGATTATTTCTCTTGGGGAAATTGAGATTGATACGACAAAAGAGTTTAGTGTACAAAATTTAGAACAAGAGTTAGCGAAAAAAGTTAAATTAGAAGATCTTACTGATCCAATTACTGGACGAGAAAAAATTCTTGTTAAATTATCTGAAGCAGCAGTAAATCAAAATGCTGATATTCCACAGTATATAAAATCATTAAAATTAAAACCAGTAGGAGACGAGCTTGCAAATTTACTTGATGAAAATGCAGAACCAGGAAAAGTAAAAAATGCAGTTGCAACATTTGAGTTGGTTGCAGAACTTGCAGATAATGTTCCAGCAGGAACACAGTTTCAGTCTGTAATTGCAGGAGATATTATTCCTTCTGTATTAAATGAAAATGGTCAAACGCTTTCGAATGCAGTAAAACATCCTATTTTCTCTGATATTGTTGAGATAGATGGGGCATCTGATCCTACATGTACAGGAATACCTACTCCAGTATGTGGAATTGAATCTCCAGAAGAAGCACTTGATGCAGGTCATAATGAACCACAACTTAAATCATATGTTAATGCATGTGAATTTGAAAAGGCAGGAGCAGAATTCTTTGATAATGGAGAATGTGATCCAAAAGATATTGCAAAATACTCTAAAGAACAAGAAAAAATTGCAAAATATTTACAAAAATTAGGACATTAAGAGAAGAGGTATTGTATATATGAATAAAAAATACTGATAGAAATTTCTATCAGTATTTTTTTATTGTATTAGAAGGTATGAAATTATTGTATATCAAACATTTTTTATTTTGCGTTTTGATTGGAAAACGGTATGATAGAGCAAATTTTTATTTTGATATATTTATATGTACATTATTATTAAAATAGGGAGTGCATTGTTGGTAAATAAAAATGGTGGGTTAAA
>JALUEA010000068.1 GCA_027053135.1 Candidatus Altimarinota bacterium | reverse complement strand
GTTCTGCTTTTGCTTTGTTTTCTTCTCGGTCAATTTCCGAAACTTTAAAATTTTCTTTTAGTTTTTCTTGTCGTTTTTTTAAAATTTTAAGAGCATCATTTGTTATAACACCTGAGTTTTCTTCTTGTTTTTTTAATAATTCTATCGTTTGATCGGTTGGTTCAGCATTTTCTGTCGTTGTATTGGAACTTGGAGACGGTGTTACAGTTGAGATAGGTGTTGCTTTCGGAGAAGAAGATGCGACTTGTGCGAAAACACTACTGCTTATAGAAAAGAGTAGTGTTATAGAAAATGCCAAGAAAGAGTGATAGAAAGTCTTTTGCATTTATGAAAAAAATTTTTTTGCTTTATCTGTTAAGCTATCAGATTTTTTATTGATTGAATCTTTTATTCCTGAGGCAAGTTTTTTGGCGTGATTACTAATAATTTCTTTATTGTTTAGAATTTGTTTTGAGACATTCTCAAATACAAGTGCGAGTTCTGTTTTTCCTGTTTCTGATAATTTTTTACTTTTCCTTACAACTTCATCTAGTCCGATTTTTCCTTTTGTTAGGAGTGTTTGTATATCATCAGATGCAATAAAATCCTGAACTTCTTCTGATGCATCTAATCCTGCCTGTTTAAAAAGAGTAATAATATCCGCAAATTTTGTATTAGAATTGGCAAGTTTTTTTCGTGTTTCTTTCCCTTTCTCTGGAGCAAATAAAATTCCTAATGATAATCCTGTTAATACACCTAATAATAATTTTCTCATGGTATTTGTGTTAAAAAATAATATTAATAAAGAGTAATGCTTTTTGCCATACGTTGAAGAAGAGAAAATGAGATATCAGTATTTCCTTTCAGTACAAAGTATGCAGAAGAAGATTTTGGAATAATAATCGTATTTTCTGTATATTTTTCCGTATATACCATAGGCGTTTTTTCTTCTGAAGTATATGGTATAACTGATAGTATAATAGTTGATGTATCATTATTTTTCTCTTCTGTTTGTAATGGGGCATTGCTCCATTTCACCTCTTCAATTGTATCACTATTTTTAAAAACTTCATAATACATTTTTTTGGGATACCCTATAGAGTATTTATATTGAGGGGAAAGAAAGCGAATAAAATTTTTCGGTAATGCGGAAATAAATTTTGTGTGAATATTTCGTAAAAAATATGTTTCATACGGCTTTATATTGGGAAGGTTTCCACTTTTAATTTTCCAAAGGTATTGTTCTCCGCGTTCCCATTCAACGAGTTGTTGTAAAGTAAATGTTTTTTGTTGTATATTTTTCCATTTAATAGAAAACAGTTTTTTCTTTTTTTCAGCTTGTAAAAGAGACTCATTTGTATTGTTCCCTATAATTTTATATTCAATAGAGAGAAATGTTCCAAAATATTCAATAGAATCAATAATAATTTTTTTATTTTCAAGTGTTGAATTTTCTAGTGCTTGAATTGGGTTTGTAAGAATTTGTTTTATAATCAATGAAAGATTTGGTTTTTGTTTTTGAGAAGAAAGAGATTCAGGTTTTGCATCGTGTGTTTTGTGATGAGAGACAGAAATATTTTGGATTGTTTGTATAATAGAATAAAAGAGATGGAGATTATTTTTCTCTCCCCAATAATCAATTTGAATATCAAGTGCTGGAATATAAAATAAAATTTGTTTTCCAGAAAATAATCGTTTTATTTTGTACTTTCCTACCTGAATTTCTTTTCCTGTTTCCATAAATTTTTTCTTCCATCCTGTATCTATATGCTGTGATATTGTAAAAAATATATCATCATTATATTTTATAATGATTCGAGTAATAGGGTTCGTTTTGTCGGAGTTTATGATTTTTTCTTCTACTATAAAATGGCTGTGAGGGTATGAGAACGAAAGTATGAAATGTTTTGGAGTATATGTTTTCCATGATGAAGGTTTTTTGTTTTTATGAAAATCTGTTATATCAATAAGGTTTATATGTTTATCAAAAGAAATGGTGTGTTGTTTATTGTATATAATATTAGAAATAAGTCCTTTAATGACCACTTTTTCATTTACATATTCTTCTAAATTTTTCGAAAATCCATCAACAGTTTTGATAGGAAAGGATTCTAAATTTTCAGATAAAAAAGTATAAGAGGAAAAAAGAGATTCTTGTTTTTTCAGGGTTCCTATTGTAGAAACAATAATTTCTTTTGGAAGTATATCTTCAGAAGAAAAAGGGGATAATACTTTTTTAAGAATTGTTTGGGGAGATATACATCCTGATAATACGATAGGAAGAATGCATATGAGAATAAAGAATTTTTTTATTAGAGCTTTATACATTGTGTTGTTCGTTGTTAAGAGAAAAGGTAATAAAAGAATAGAATCTTTTTTATTGTATTATGCAATTTTTCTTTTTATTTCTTCAAGTGATAATGTTGAAATAGTATAGACAAAAAAATCAACAGAGCGGTATAGTAGAATGAAAGTATCTAATAAATACACAATAGAAGAACAGATACTATACTATACTTTTATTCATTGATTATATGAAACATGTTACCATAGGGAAAAAATCGTCATTTGTTGCAGGAGTAATGCTCTTAGCATTATTTGCAGGATGTTCAGAATCGAACACAAAACCGAATCAGCATACTTCTGTTGCAAAACCAACAATATCATCTGTTGCACTTTCAACAACTACAGGAACGCCAGTTCCAGCAGTTTCTTCATCTCCAGAAATTTCTGATGAAGCTTTTGAAAAAGCATTTACAAAATATTTAAAAGAAAATCCATTAAAATTTGGAAAACAACTTGATGAGGCATATAAAATTTATCAAGAAGATTTACAAAAAAAACGAGCAGCAGAACAAGCAAAAAAAGAGAAAGAGCGAGACGAAAAAATTAAACATATAAGAGGTATTTCATCAGATGATCATGTAAAAGGAAATAAAGATGCACAATTTGTTTTATTTGAATATTCTGATTATCATTGTCCATTTTGTAAACGCTTTCATGGAACAACAGAAGAGTTTCTTAAAAAGAATGCTGATGTAGCACTTGTTTTTCGGCCATATCCAGCGGTACATAGAACAACATCTCAACCATTACATGAAGTAGCGGAATGTATTGCAAAAGAAGATGGAAACGATGCATTTTGGCGGTTTACAGATAGTGTCTTTACAACACAGTTTTTGAAAAAAGATATTGAAGCAAAACTTTCAGAGTTAAAAATAGGGCATAAAGATGCAATTATGAAATGTTATAATGATGGGAAGTTTAAAACACTTGTAGATAAAAGTGTGGAAGAAGCAACAGAATTAGGTATTCAAGGAACTCCAGGTTCTATTCTTAAAAATAGAAAAACAGGAAAAGTAAAATTTATTAATGGAGCACAATCATTAGATTTCTTAGAATCGGCAAAAGAGGAATTATCAAAATAGATATATTGTAGAAAGAGGAAAAATA
>JALUEA010000067.1 GCA_027053135.1 Candidatus Altimarinota bacterium | reverse complement strand
AGCATAATGTGTGTATTTATTGTGTATCATTGATATACTGACTCAATTGAAAATTTACCATCTTAATCCTTTGTAAATTTTTAAACATTACAACCCATTCATGTAACGCAGGAAAATCTTCTGGTAACTCATCAAATGAAATATGTAAAAGATCAATTCTTTTTGCTGTTTTTAATCGTTTTTTCTGTACTTCTGTTAAATCTTCTTCATTTCGCCATTCTTTTGTCTCCTCATCAAATACTTTTATTCTTGTTTTTACCCCTTTTAATTTCTCTTCTGATTTCCATAACTCGTGTAACCCCATACCAATATCATTTGCTTGAATATTTACAAACTTTTCCCGTAAAAAATCTAATTTTTCTCCAAGAGATTCCTCAGTAAGATTTTTCCATAATTTTTCTTTAATTTGATTCAGTTCATTTTCATAAAATCGAATTCCCGCAACAACACGCCCCTTATATGTAAGATTTGGAATAGAAGTAATATACTTATTAAACTGCTCTTCTATTTTCTCTTTATATTGCGTAATATCTACCCCCTGTTTATTCTTTTTATTTTCTGTTTGTGTTCCAGTCATAATATTATCCATCAAAAAAACATAATTTCTATAATCCATAACAAGATATACATGTTACTGTTATTTATTATACAATAAATACAAAAAAATACAAATATATTTAAACACAGAATATTCTGTTTCTATAATTTTTCCTATCTCTTTTCTTTTCTCCTATGATATTCTTTTTACACTTTTTACACTCTTTTTATTCTTTTTTATCCCTAAATTCCAATGGCAAGCACTTTTGAAATTTTAACAATAAACAATCCTACACAGGAAAATACACTTCGAACAATTTCTCAACCCATTCCCAAATTAGAAAAAACACATAAAAAAATAATAGAAAAAATGAAAAAAACACTTGCTAAAGAAGAAACAGGAGTTGGACTTGCAGCACCACAAGTAGGACACAATATCCGAATTATTTTAGCAGTACTTGGAAAAAAGACCACAGTACTCATAAATCCTGAAATTATCTCTCATTCTCCAACAAAAAATATTGATGATGAAGGATGTTTATCCGTTCCACAAAAATTTGGAAAAGTAGAACGATGGAACACTATACAAGTAAAATTCAATGATGAAAAATTTATTCCGCAAACTCGAACAATCAATAACTTTGACGCACGAATTATACAACATGAAATAGATCATTTAGATGGTATACTCTTTACCGATAAAGTTCTTGGAGAACTTGAAACAGTACAAAATACTGAAGTATAAAATTATATTTTTTATAGAGAACAATGAAACATCTTTCAACACTTGTTTCTCAAATACTACACAAAAAAGGATTACACCGTGAAGCACATGCATCACTCATTATAGAAAAAATGAACCAAATCTTATCAGACCATTTTGGAGAAAAAATATTTACATTTTGTACAGTAAAAAAATATCAAGACAAAAAAATAATTATTTCTACTACATCATCTAGTTGGAAACATACCTTGCATTCGTATGCCTCTTCATTTTTACTCATCATACAAAATGAGTTTCCTACAGAAAATATAGAAGAAATTGTTATACACTAAAACATTTCATCATTCATATGAGATGATTTCTCATCATATCCAAATACTTCTTTTATTCTCTTTTGTAAAATATTTGATCCTAACTCTTCTTCAAAATACATACACGCAATATCAAGAGTAAAATCGTTTACATTTCCATCTTCTAATACAAACCCATCAATATGCAAGTCTCTATAGAGCGTTGCTATTTCTTTTGTAAAATACGCATCTTTTTTTCCTGCAATCAATTTTTTTTGTTTTGCACCTTTCACCACTCCTTCTTCTACTGCTTTATAAATTGCATCTAAATCTCCATATGTCCGAATCAGTCCAACAGCTCCCTTTTCTCCAATTCCAATAACTCCTTTCAAATTATCTGAAGAATCTCCTGCTAGTCCTTTAAAATCGCAAATTTCTTCTGGATACAACCCTTTGGTCTCAAATAAATGATCCCGTGTAAATACTATATTTTCTCCTTTTGAAGGTTTTAAAACAGAAATATTTGATGATATTAACTGAAATGCATCAGCATCTCCTGTTACAATTTCTACCATGAACTCTTTATTTCCATTATATTTCTGTGCAATTGACGCAATAACATCATCTGCTTCATAGTTTTCAACAGAATACACTGGAATCCCCCAACTCATTAACATTTCATACACTCGTGGAATTTGCACCCGTAAATCATTATCTATTTCTGGTCTATGCCCCTTATATTCCTCCATTTTTTCTGACCGAATAGTCTTTTTTCCTAAATCTTTTGCTCCAAAAATATAATCAGGTTTTTGTTTTTCTATTACAGAAAGTAATATCTGAGCTACTCCAAAAATAGCATTTATTGGGTCACCATTTCGATCTCGTAAATTACGCGGAAAAGCATAATACGCACGAAAAAACATATGAGAAACATCTATCAATAAAATTTTTTTTTTCTTCATAAACATGTGTTTTATAGTATTTAAATATATTTATAAATATATGCAATATCATATAATTGAATTATACCCCAAAAATTGATACAATGGTCTGAACAATACAGTTCGCACAAAAACACACAATTTTTATATTTTTATGAACACTGTACAAACAGCAACACTTATACAAACAACAAAAAGTCGTAAACCAACAAAAAAAACAGTTCTAACCATTAAAGAAAAATTTCAACGAAAATATGGATTATATGAAGATAAAAATCATTTTATTGTTTTTATTGCAACACCATTATTTGAAGAAAATAATGCAGGTTTATGGGCGGACCTATTACCTGGACTTTCTGACATGGGATTTCAAATCGTTATTCGTGGAAATGCCTCAGAACAAAACAAAGATATTGCCTTAGCTTTTGCCGAAGACCATTCAGCTTTATGCGCTATCATTGATGAAGATGAATATATGGAAGCATATAATGTTGCTGATGTGTTACTCACCTTTTCGCAAGATAAAGATACTATTTTAGAAGTACAACACGCCCTTTCAAAAGGGGTTATACCTATTGTATCACATGATTTCCCTTTAGATATACTTGAAAATTATAACCCAAACTTAGAAAATGGAAATTCGTTTATGTACTATAAACAAACTCCTTGGTCAGTTTTTGCAGCAACTATTCGAGCATACGAAAACTATCGTTTCCCATACGACTGGAAAAATTTATGCAAGGCAGCAATTAAATCAAGTAAACTCTAAAAAAATCACTGTTTTTATGAAACATGATGTATATTCTCTCAAGAATATACATCTTTTTTTTTATTTTTTTATGGTATTTTCTATCTCTATTATGAGAATATACTGCATGTATTCCCAAACACCGTCATTTAATTCCTAATATATGATTCACTATATAACAGATAGTACAACTCTTTCTGATACAGAAAACACCCTTTTTATAACACTTTCTCTATTTAAAAACTCTTCTCTTCCACATCTT
>JALUEA010000066.1 GCA_027053135.1 Candidatus Altimarinota bacterium | reverse complement strand
GTATATAACAGTATCTATATTATCGTATTTTTTATTAAGAAAAAATATTTTTATTTGAGTAAAAACCATATTTTTGATAAAATACAATGAAATATTACATTTCACATACTTCTTAAATAACCTATATTTTTATTTATACACAATATGAAAACATTATCTGAAGAATTTTTAAAGATTCCATTTGCTCATAAATTCCGAATTGGAGTTATGGGATCAGCACAAGGTCCATCTATTGTACAAAAAGAAAATACAGAACTTGCAATGGTCGTAGGTGAAGAAATTGCAAAATCTGGTCATATATTATTAAATGGTGCATGTCCAGGATTACCAAATGATGCTGCTATTGCTGCAAAAAAAGCAGGAGGATTTGTAATAGGTGTATCTCCTGCATTTTCACGAAAAGAACATATTGATAAATTTTCTTCTCCAATTGATCCGTATGATATCATTTTATACAGCGGACAAGGACTTATGTACAGAGATGTTTTAAATATTCGATGCTCAGATGCAATAATAATTTTAGGTGGTGGAATGGGAACACTCAATGAATTCACCGTAGCGTTTGATGAAGGACGATATATCGGAGTATTAACATCTACTACAGGAATAGCACAACATTTAAAAGATATTATTAAACAATGTAATAGAGAAACAGGAGGAAGAGTATTTTTTAATGATGATCCTGTTGCACTAGTACAAGAGATTGTTCACGCTCTACAAACAGGACCACGAGTAACAACTGAAGATGAACGAATTGTTGATAAATATACATTTCTTGTATAAAAAAGAAAATAAAATTTTATGAGTATAGTTACATTTTTACATTTTTTTGGATTTGGAAGTGCATTAACGAAAAAAACACTCCAAAAATCGTTTTGGCTTCTCGTCATGCGGCTTTTGTTACATGCTGGAACAGTACTCGGATTTACTATTATAATAGCATACTTTATTTCATATTACGGTGCCACACAACTCCCCTTATTATTTGTACTTCTTTCAATAGGAACACTTATTGGAACATTCGCTATACAAAAACTTATTCAAAAAATTTCTATTAAAAAATTACTCCAATATTCTTCTGTCCTTATTGGGATGTTAATTCTCATAAATTTTATTACAATACAATATTTTCATAAATCTCTATTATTTTTTATTTCAACTACAGGAATTATCTTTTCTGTTGGAATAACACAAATAAATATTCTTTTTTCACTCTATATAGAAAGTTCGTTTTCTCCTCTCGAAAGTGAAGAAACATTTCCTATTATAGAAGCAGGAGAACCAATTGGTGGACTCATCTCTGGTATTATCGCCTATATCACTTCCACATATTTTTCAACAGAGCTCCTCTTAATATATTGGAGTATTTTATTTTTTCTTTTTGCCTTTGTTCAATTTGGAAAAGAATTCATATTTAACGAAACCAATGAACAACACTCTTGCATATTATTTATGCAAAAAAAAGAAAACAAAACAGACGACAAGACACTTAATAATTACTTTCAAATAATTCTTAAAAATAAACTCGTAATAAATTTGTTTCTCTTCGCTTTTTTACAATCAGCAGGATATATTCTTATAGAACTCATCTATGCAATGTCAGCAAGTGTACTATTTGATCATCAACACACGCTACAAGCACAAGTCTCCACAGAACTTGCACATGGAATTGGAGAATTTCATGTATGGACCTATGGAATCCTTTTATTGCTACAAATCACCCTTGCCTCTAAAATTCAACATATATTTGGAATTGTAAAATCAATGTTTATACAACCACTCTTACAGATATTTACAACATTTTTAACACTTATTTCTGGATCATTTTTTATTGGACTGCTTGGAAAAGGAGTATATGAAATTACAGGAGGTATTTCACGAAACTCCTATCATTCATCATTTTATGTATTCTCTTCAAAAGTTCGGGAAGAAATTAAAGAATTTTTAGAAGGATTCGCTCGCCCAATGGGAATGATTTCTATATCACTCTTCACAATGATAATTTCCGTTTTCTTTTTTAAAATGGGATTAGGATTTATGGAATTTTATATTTTTTGTTCTGTATTTCTTATTATCATACTCGGAATAAGTCTTTTCTTTTATTATAATATCAAAGACGAATACACTCATTTAGCATTACATAATGTACAACATGAAGAGTCAATTGAAGAAATTTTTGATGCAATAGAAATTCTTTCACAAAACGGACATAAAAATACGATTCATATACTCTCAAAACTTTTAAAAAAAAAAGAACAATCAGAACTTATTCAAATAAAAATTTTAGAAGCATTTGGAGATTTACAACAATCCCCTTCTATTCCTGATTTATTATGGGCTTTACATCATGATAATAAAAATATTCAACAATCAGCAGTAAAAGCATTAGGAAAATTTAAAAGTCTTAAAAAAATAATGATTAATCAAATTTTTTCTCGACATAAAATAATAACTTCTCTCCAAACAGTATTCTTAAATGCTGATTCAAAAAAACTAAGACTCTCTGTTATCAAACTGTTTAAAGATATGCAATACCCAGAAATTGCATCATTTCTTATTTCAACACTTTCAAAAAACAACCATACCATCAATTTTGAACAAATCAATAAAGAAAAAAGAGATACTATCTTTTGTGCAATACTTGGATGTTCATATTTTCATGACATATCTATCGCCTATTATGTTCAACCATTTTTAAATAGTAACGATTCATATATTAAATCAGCAAGTATTATTGCATTATGGCAATTTAAACGCTACAAAAAAGAACTATTACAACATATCCATGATATGCTCAATAGCCAAGATCCAAATATGAAAATGAGTGGTATATATACTATTGGTGAATTAAAATTATTTCATTTTTTACCAATTGTTCAAACAATCTTTACAACAACAAAAGATCTTCATATTCATAAACATTGTGTTATTGCATTTATAAAAATGGGATTTGATTCCCACATTCCACGCGTATTAAATCTTATGTTTCATACCGATGAAAACATTTCTAAGAGTACAAAAAAACTCCTTTCATCTCCTGGAATAGAACAAAAAACAAAAGAATTCATTGATAACTTTATTCGAAAAAAAGTTATTGATCAAATCAAAAAAATTGTACAAAAACACCATACAAGTATCTACAACCTTTCAACAGATACTTTAGAACATTTATCTGCGTTATATTCACTTATTCATGAAGACAAAATAGTCCATACTATTACACAAATTATTACAAAACGAAATAAAAATTAATCAAATAAAGAACGAATAAATCCTTTTTTTCCAGCTCTCATTCTTTGAAATTGTTCTTGTTGTGATGGTATTTTATAAATACTCTGTGAAGTATCAACACTATGGTGTCTATTCTCTTGTAAATCAGTATTTTGTGGAAACGCTACTCGTGCATTTTTTCCACGAAACAAACTCTCTATAGACGATAAAATCTCATCTTCTTCCGGCTCTACAAATACATGAGGTTCTTTCTCTCTCACTGCTTGTTGCTTTGGTAGTGTTTTTACTTGTGAAAGAGATGTTTTTTCAACCGTATGAGAAAGTTTTCTTGCCCCAAAACTCCCTCGTAAAGAAATCACATGAGGTGATAATACTTGTCCTTGTGGCATTTTTTGAACAGCCAAAACTATTGGAGTATTTTCAACCCCATACCGTCTAGCATCTGCCGACAAAAACATATCGGTTGTTTTCATTTATTCTTTCGGTAAAAAAAATGACACTCCTAATAAAATTAAAATTATAGGAAAAAATGGAATTCGTATATGAAAGTATGTATTAAGTAACATAAAGACACCTAATAAAATCAATAACACACCCCACATAGAAGACCTTGTAAATTTTTTCATACCCGAATATTCAAAAAATTCTGTATCATTTGTTTTCCTTGAGGAGAACCTATAGATTCTGGATGAAACTGCAATCCATAAATAGGAAACTCTTTATGTTCCAATGCCATAATTATTCCATCATCAACCACTCGTGAAGTTATCCGCAAACATTCTGGAAAACTTTCTTCTTCTGCAATTAATGAATGATAACGCATTCCAACAAAAGGTGATTCTATCCCTGAAAATAAAATACTTGAATCATGTGATATTACTGAAGTTTTTCCGTGCATAATAACAGGAGCCTTCACAATATTTCCTCCAAAACATGAAGCAATTCCTTGATGACCGAGACACACTCCCAATACAGGAATAGTTTTTCCTAACTCTAAAATAACATCAGAAGACACTCCAAAATAACTTTTATCTGTTGGATCACCTGGACCAGGAGAAATAACAATATGTGTTGGATTCATGTTTTTTATATCTTCCACAGTGATTTCATCATTTCGAAACACCTCTGGATTTCCACCTAATTCACCAATGTATTGAACAATATTAAATACAAAAGAATCATAGTTATCAATAACTATTGTTTTTAATGGTAATAAGGACTTTTGATTTGGAATAGAAATATGCATAACCCTATTTAAAAGTATCTTTAGTATACTCCTTTCTTTCTCTATATTCAAAATTATATCTCATATCGAAAATGACTTAAATACTGCGCTCCCTTTTCTTTCGAAATATATACCATATCTTCAATTCGAATTCCAAAATTCATTCTTTCAGAATTATCGGAAAAATATAATCCTGGTTCCGCTGTAACAACCATACCTTCTTCATATTGTTCCTTTTCATTAGCCCCAGAAACATGTGGTAATTCATGAATATCTATACCCACCCCATGTCCAAAACTATGTCCAAAATACTGTCTATGATTTATATTATGTGATTCAAAATACGATCGAGCAGATCGTTCACTTTCTGCTATTTTTGTTCCTACTTTCATCTGACAAATTCCCATTTCTTGTGCCTGTTTTACCAATTTATAAACAGATTTCCAATTCTCATATTTTTCACCAGATTTTTCTCCGAACCAAAAACATCGTGTTAAATCACTACAATAATTTTTATACCGCACTCCACAATCAATTAAAATAGGAGTATTTTTTTTCAAGACGCTATCTGATGACTCATGATGTGGTGATGCAGAATGTTCTCCAAATGCAACAATCGTATCAAACGATAGTCCTGATGCACCAAAAAGTTCACGAGCAGATTTTTCAAAAATCCATGCTAATTCTTTTTCCGTTATTCCTTCACGAAAACTTTCTACCACTTTTTGCAACGACAAATCTCCTATTCTTGCACATTCCTGTAAAATATCAAGTTCTTCTTCTGTTTTCTTTTTTCGTAACGTTTCTATAATATTTCGCGTTTCTATAAAATCAATATTTCGAAACTGTTTTTGTAAAACCTGAAAATCTGCAAGTGTTATATTATCAGATTCAATTCCAATAGTTTTTATTGCATACTGTGTACAAAAATTGTTCCAAAAATTTTTATCAGAATGTATTTCAATATATTCTATTTCTAATTTTCTACATAACTTTTTTGCTTGTACAGAATACCGCGAATCCGAAACCAAAATAATATTATTTTGTGTAATAAACAGTTTTGCAAAACTTGCAGAAAATCCAGTTATATACCAAATATTCTTCAGATTTGATACCAATAAACATTCTATTTTCTTCTTTTGTAACTCTTTTCGAATTTTTTGAATTGTAGTTTGAAACATGTATTTCACAAATAAAAATTCTTACCCACTACAACTTTCACAATCTTCTTTTACTTCTCCACTTAGTGAACGCACATAATATACGGTCTTAATCCCCTCTTCCCATGCTTTCATATAATATCCATACAAATCCGCTGGAGATGTCTCTGCTGGGTTAATCATCCATTCAAAACTTGCAGATTGATCAATCCATTTATACACCACTGCAAACATATCAATCACATCTTTCATATCACATCGTTGATACTCTTTGTAGAACCAAAAATTCTCTTTATTTAAATTTGGAGCAACATTCACCACCGGAGCTATAGAATTTGTTTCAACAAATAATCTTTTATAAATAGGCAATAATCCTGCTGTTGTGCCTACTACTCCTGCTGTAGAAGTATTTGGAGCTGGTGCGAGATGATATGCGAACCGTAATCCATATGTTTTTATATCAGTAATAAGTTGAGACCATTGCTCTCCTGAAAATACTTTTGTATGTGTATTGTACCAATCCTGATCGCGACCAAATAAAATTCCTTTTGACCATTCTGACCCATCAAATAATTGATATTTCCCTCGTTCTTTTGCTAAATCATTTGATGACTGCAATGTATAATATGCATATTGTTCAAATAATTTATCAGTATGATCTCGTGCATCTTGTTTATCGTATGAAAGTTTATTACATGCTAAATATTCCGCTAATCCCATAAATCCTAGCCCAATACTTCTATATTTTTTTGCTGTATACTCAGATTCTTTAATAGGATACAAATTCAATGTAATAACATTATCTAAAATACGTAACGCAACAGGAAACACTTTTTTCATTTCAGATGCAGTATTTACTTTCGCAATATTAATAGATGCTAAATTACAGACAACACTTTCTCCTACTTCGTGCTGAATATTCACTACTGTTTTTCCATCCTTTTCCATTAACACTTCTTGAGAAAATTTTGCAGGTGATGTATTTTGACAAATTTCTGTACATAATTGTGTAGAATAAACATTTCCTACATGTTTATTCGGATTAACTCTATTGACTGTATCTCGAAAAAAGAAATACGGCATACCAGTTTCTACTGTTGCTTTTAATGCTTCTTTTATTAAATCTTTTGCTAACACTGTTTCAGTTAAATGCAAGTTTGGATTGTTTTCACATTCAATATAAAATGCTTCAAACTCCTTATCAAACAAATCTTGCATTCTTTTCCCTGTAACCTTCTCAATCTCAAATGGATCAAAAAGCGTCCATTCTCCATTTTCTTTTACTCGTTTCATAAACAAGTCTGGAACAGATATAGCTGGAAAAATATCAAATGCTTTCGCTCGAATATCACCTGTTTCTGTTTGAAGATTTAGAAAATCAAAAATATCTTTATGCCATATATCAAGCGTTGGAGAGATAGCGCCATTTCTACTTCCTAATTGATTTACAGCCGTTGCTGTATCATTCATTACTTTTACCCATGGAATTACTCCACCTGCTGCATTTTCAACATATCGAATAGAAGAACCCTTTGCTCGCAAATTTCCACAATACACTCCTATACCACCACCAAATTTAGAAATTTGTGCCATATTTTCTAATTGATGATAGATTTCTCGTAAATCATCATCTATATTTAATTTAAAACAAGAACTTAATTGATGATAATTTGTTCGTGCATTTAATAAGGTTGGAGTAGGAAGAGAAAGTTTTTGAGATGAACATACTTCATAAATTTTCTTTGCAATAGAAACTCGGTTTTCCTTTTTTTCTGGAATTGCCAAGAACATTGCTACCGCCAAATACATTTCTTGCGGTAATTCATGAATAATTTTATTTGGATTCAGTAAATACCTATTTACGAAAGAAAGCATTGTAGAGTACCCGTATGAAAAGTCTCTTGCTTTATTTAAAACAGTTGCTACCTCTAAAACATCTTCTTCTGAATAAAAATCAAAAAAATCGGTATAATAAAACTTTTTTGCAATATAATCTTTCAAATGTTCTAAAAATGTTTTTGGTGTATAAATCTCAGAAAATGTACTATTTCGATTTATAATTGCTTCTTTATATAACTCAATCGTAAACAATCGCCCTGCAATATGTTGCCAATTAATATTTTCAATAGTAATACAATCAACACATGCTTTTCTCATAATATTGATGAGTTTTTTTGTTTCTATACCATCAACAATCATCAGTTTTATAATTTCGTAAATCTCATCAAATGAGCATGTATCTTCATACCCTTTTGCAACTCGTGCAAATACTTTTTGTAATTTCTTTTTTGAAAAAACTTGTTTTTTTCCAGACCGTTTCGTTACCTTTAATAAATTCTTATCAATTTTTTTTACTTCTGCAAGCCGTGCTTCAGCCCTTTTTTTTGCTTGTTCTGCTCTATATAAAATATATGCCTTTGCTATTTCAAAGTTTCCGCTTTCTGCTAAATACTTTTCTACTAAATCCTGAATTTGCTCTACTGTTGGAATTTCAACACTACAATCAAAATTTTCATGTAAATGTGCTATAACTTGATCAGTAATATTTTCTGCAAATGCCGTATCAACAAGACCAACTTGTATTTCCGATTTTTTAATAGCATTAATAATACGCTGTTTATCAAAATCAACTGTCTGTCCATTTCTTTTGATAACTTTAGAAAGCATAAAAAATCAAAAATAAATATACAAGAAAACCTATACAATACTATATATAGTACATATAAATATTATTTCATACTATATATAGTTATTTCAACTAAAAATAATCTTGACAGAGAAAAATAAAAGATAAAAATTTAAAAGAAAACATTACTTCCCCCAACTTTCTAAAAACACTTCATATTCTTGACCTGTTCCACAAACTACCTTTTCTTTTCCACAGACCTCTCTCGCAAAATCTTTCATAACAGCCCAATACAATCCATCATTCCATAATGAAAAATGATGTCCTATTGTCACAGGAGGTTTAAATCCTCCATTTTTATCTTTTATCTCTGTATTGTAATGAGTATAAAAATAATGAAGATACCCTTGTAAAACATCATCATGTGCCTTTTTCCATTCTGGTGTTCCAAATTTCAAAATACTTTTTCCTTTTGATTGCAAATAATAGAGATTATAATCCATTGCAATAGTATTTCTTCCTGCAATATTTACTCCATATAATGGGAAATTCCAAATATTCCCTCTATTATGAGAATCTCCTTTTTCTACTTCTTGCCCTTGCCGAAAAACTTTATTTGTTTCATATGTAAAACCATAGTTTTTTAAAGCTTTATACATTGCATCATTATGTCCCAATAATGGAGCTCTAAATCCTTTAATCGCAGAACGATCAAAAATAAATGATGTCTGTAATTGTTTTTGAAAAGCATCTAACGATGGATACTGTCCATCAAACGATGGAAATAAAAATCGATTAAAATAATCAAATTCTTTCTCCCATTGTGTTTGAGTCCACTTACTTCCATCAAAATGTCCATTAGCATGAGACCCTAATTCATGTCCATTTCTATATGCTGTATTAACAAGTGAAATTCGTTTTCTAATATCTTCAAAATCATCTCCCCATCCAATATCTGATCGCCCAATTCTATATCCTTCTAAATGATAAATATTTTTTAATTTTTCTGGTATAAAATACACCCCACTTAAAAAATAAGTAAAACGAACTGGTTTCGATTGTGCATTCATATCTCTTGCAAAATCGAGCGTTTTTTTCCACATATTAAGCGAATACGAACCATCAAACTGTAATAAGATAAATTGCGTATCTTTTGGGTATTTTTTGTGATTCGCAAATCTTTTTATATGAGCATTATATTCAGTAATAACTTCCCTCATCTCTCTATTTCTTTGTATTTCAGTATACTGTTCCGTTACAACATTTGTAAAAAATTCAAAATGTCCCCCCAAAAAAAGAAATACAGACAATATACTCTGTATAAAAATCATTATATTTTTTAATGTAAAATTCTCGTTAATTTCTCATCTCCTGCAACAAAAACATGAGTTGGTTTTCCAAACACTTTCATTCCTTCAAAAACACAATTTCCTCCTTTTGTCTGCATCTCAGAAACTTTTATTTCCCATTCTTTTTCAAGATCAAATACAGCAATATCTGCAACACTTCCAATAGAAAGATCTCCTCGCGGTATAGAAATAACCTCTGCTGGCTGAAAAGTCATTTTTGCAAGTAAATCTGATAAAGACAATTCCCCTGTTTTTACAAGTCGCGTATAACATAATGCAAAAGAACATTCAACACCAACACTTCCCCATGCACTTTCAATAAATGGTTTTTCTTTTTCAAACCATAAATGCGGAGCATGATCTGTAGAAATAACCGAAATAATATTTTTCTTTAATCCGTCAATAAGTGCATCTTGATGTTCTTGTGAGCGAATTGGCGGATACATTTTTCCTTGTGTATTATAGTTATCACAAATTGTATCTGTAAGAGTAATATATTGAGGACATGTTTCAGCAGATACATTCACTCCTCGCTTTTTAAACTCTTCAATTAAGGCTACTGATCCTTTTGTAGAGTTATGCAAAAGATGCAATTTACATCCTGTTTTTTCTGCTAAAAGTAAATTTTTATATACCGCTAAATCTTCTGCTTGGGCTGAAATTCCTGGTAATGCTAATTTGGTAGAAATATCTCCTTCATGTAATACTCCTCCTCCTGATAATGCTTCATTTTGACAGTGGCTCATTAACACAAGATCATGCGTTTTTGCATAATACATAGCTTTTTCCAACAGTCCTTCATTTTGAACATCTACTCCATCATCTGTAATAGCAACAATTCCAGAATTTTTCATTTCCCACATTTCAGCAATTTCTTTTCCCTTTTGTCCTTTTGTAATAGCTCCTGCAGGATACAAATTTGCTAAATTAAGTTGTTTTGCTCTTGAAAGTTGAAACTCTACCACCGATTGCGAATCTGTTACTGGATGAGTATTTGGCATAGATACAACTGATGTAATTCCTCCACAAAGTGCTGATTGTAACCCTGTTTGTATTGTTTCTTTATCTTCTCGTCCTGGTTCTCGTAAATGAACTTGTAAATCTATCAATCCAGGGAAAATATGTTTTCCTGAAACATCTATCCTTTTAAACTCAGAATACTCTGAAATATTTTCAGCTATGTCTACAATAACTCCATTTTCTACCACAACATCACATTTTTTATCTATACCATTTTTTGGATCAACAACATGCCCACCAGTTAATACAAAAGAAGTCATAAACACAATAAAAATATATTTTTTTAGCAATAGTACGGTATATTATTTATAAATTCAATATATTTTATATTTCTTATATATGCTTACTGCATATACATAAAGTTTTTAATGGTTGATGAAGTTGTTAGGGAAGCATTTACACTATATTTATTACACCAAATAGAATCTGAGGAATTATGATTTGCTTGCCCCCAAATTTCATAAGGTCCCCCATTCCCATCAACATTGTTATTAGCAGCTCCCCACGAACCATCATCATTTGAAAACCGAGTACCAGAAGCAGACCACTTAGAAGACAAACTCGCACCATCTGAAAGTCCATAAGTATAATCTGTTCCATTGTATGACACTGTCCAGTTTACAGTTTCCCCATTTACATATGCATTATTCATCCTATCTTTTAAGGTTTTTGGATTACCGAAATCATATAAAATTTCCATTTTTGTTACACCATCAACGGTTAATACTTGTTTAAATTTTGTATGAATTTTGGATTGTTCTGCTGTTGAAAAATACGCACTACTTGCCTCTGTAATAACATTTGGACCATATGGTAATGTTTCAGCACATTTAGAACTATCTGTAATTGCGAATAAATCCCATACATTATCTTTAATATCAAAAGTTAGCATATTCCCAAAATCATCTAATAAATCATTTTTAGCATCCACCGTAATCCCTAAGATTTCTGATGATCCAGCTGTTACATTAATAGTAGCTTGTTTATCTGAATTTATTACAACAGAATTAACCGTTACTCCAGCCCCAATAGTAAAAAGCGTATCTTCATCAAAGTTTCCACCAGTAATAATAATATCTACAGTCTCATTCATTGTAATAATATGAGGAGATATTGTATTAAAATAGGGTTGTAATTTCCCTACATTAGTGTTTTCTTCATCTATTTTAACCCAATTTGTAGCATTACACACATAACTAAATGTATCGGAAGTATTATGATACACTCTCCCACTCGACAGTGCATTACAAGTTGGCGCTGATGTTAAATTTTCTAATCGCACATTTAAAATTTCATTATGTGAAAAATTTACATCATCAGTACATAGAAAATAATTATTAGTATCATCCCACGTTAAAGCGTGAGTTAATGAATCTCCAAAAAATAAATG
>JALUEA010000065.1 GCA_027053135.1 Candidatus Altimarinota bacterium | reverse complement strand
GAATAGTACATAAAAATGATGATTTATTTTTAGTATTATTAGAGCATTTGAATACTCAAACTTTTCAGCATATTCAAGAAAATTCTGTATTAGTTATTTCTTCGAAAATTGTAGCTGTAAGTCAAAATAGAATTTTACATATTGAAGGTAAAAATACTTTAGACAATGTAGCATTATTTAGAAATGCAGTTATAGAAGAAGCTGATGAAATTTTAGTTGATAAAAATAAATTTTTTTTAACAGTAAAAAATGGGGTTGTTATTGCAAATGCAGGAATTGACCAATCAAATAGTAAGGCTGGTGAAATTATTTTATGGCCAGAAAATATTCAAGAATTTGCAGATGAATTTACACAAAAAATAAAACAGAAATATAATCTTAAAAATTTTGGAGTAGTAATTTCAGATTCGAGAGTAACAATGCGACGGCGTGGAACGGTTGGAGTTGGAATTGCATGGTCTGGTTTTTGGGGAGTGAAAGATGAACGCGGAACAAAAGATTTATTCGGACGAACGCTAGAAGTTTCTACTGTAAATATAGCAGATAATTTAGTAAGTGCAGCAGAAGTTTTGATGGGACAAGCTGCTGAATGTACCCCTTTTGTACTTATTGAGCATTTAGATTCTGATTTATTTACAGAAACGCAGCAAACACATGCAAGTGCAGAAATTTCAAAAGAAGAAGATTTATTTCAAATAGGTTAATTCATAGAAAATAATCGTTTTGCATTTTCAAATAAAATATCTGAGCATTCTTCAATGCTCATTTTTTTTATAGTAGCAATTAATTGTATAATTTCGTGAATATTTTTTGATTGATTTCGTTTTCCTCTTACACTTTGTGGTGCTAAATATGGACTATCTGTTTCGGTTACAATATATTCTATAGGTGTTTCTTTTATAGCATCTCTAATATCATGGTTTTTTGGGTATGTTGCAGCACCACCAATAGAAATAAAAAAATTAAAATTCTGAGTTACTATTTTTGCAAATTCTGCATTTTCTGAAAAGCAATGAATAACACCTGTTATTTCTTTATTTTTTGTAATAGTGTTATTTTTTAAAAATTCCAGCGTTTCGTTTCGTGCATTTCGTGTGTGAATAATAATAGGAAGTGCATATTTTTTACATAATTCAATATGTTTTTCAAAAGATATTTTTTGCTGTGTTCGCATTTCTGGTGTGTCTTTGTGGTAAAAATCAAATCCAGTTTCTCCAATTGCTACTATTTTTTGATCTCTATCGTTTTGGAGTTGGTGTTCAAAAAATAAGAAATTTTTCTCTAAAATCTCAAAGTTTTCTTCTACATTACAGGGATGAAGTCCAACACTTGCAAAGATTTTTTTACTTGTTTGTGCAAGTTCGATGGCTTGTTTTGATGTATTTATATCACACCCAACTTGAATTTTGGTGTGGACACCATGCTTAAAATCGTTTGTAAGCATTTGTTCTCTATCCATATCAAAATCAGGGAAATAATCATGGGTATGGGTATCAAATATTTTTATCATACAGAGAGGGGCTATAGAATGTTATTAAACAATATCTATTAGATTTATGATAGTGAATAATTTGTATTTTATATTGTATTGTATGATACAATAATCTGAAATACAAATAGACATAGTATTTGTAGATAGATGTTTGGTATAAGAATACATAAAAAAATATGAATTTTCCAATTTTTACATCATTGTATACAAAGATTTATGAGGGGATACGTATTTTCCTTTTTTCTATTGTATTATACATTGTATTTTTTGCTTGTATACAGGGAACCCGTGCTGAAAATATGGAAGTAACAGCATTTGATTCTATTGCAGGGTATGGAACTGAAATTTCTATAAAGAATGGAGAGGCAAATACTGAAAAGAAAATTATAATTCAATCTGAAGATAATGATATTTTTACGTATTTTACAACTTTAGATAGTTCTGGTAATAGCTCTTTTGTAGTTCCTGCAGATAATTTACAGCATGCTGGAAAGTATAATTTTGTAGTGGTAGACAAAAATGAATCGTATGCTGATGGAAATAAACACTCTTTTGTTATTTATGAAGATGAGTTATCGGTTTTAAAATCTCAAACGTATGCGATAGAAACATCGGTTAAAACAGGAAAAAAAACAAAAGTTACAGCAATATTATATGATAGATTTCAAAATCCAATTTCTGGACATAGAGTTAAGCTATCTTCAAGTCGACCAGCAGATATGATTTCATATGTTGCTTCTGATGTGAGTTCTAAAACAGGAGAAGTTTCTTTTTATATTTCGTCGAATAAAGCTGGAGAATCACACCTTACTATAAAAGATGAAACATTTGATGTAGTGTTATCAAATGATATTACCATTCAGTTTTATACTCCTTTGTATGATGATTCTAGTGGATTATTAGCAGATACTACAGATGATGAGGTGTTTTCTAAAGTAGCTCGATTTAAGATTACGTTTCCAAAAACTGTTATAGTTAATTCAGATGAAAATCAATTAGGATTAGAAGCGTTAGATGCGGATGGAAATGTGGTAAAAGATTTTACTGGTTCTGTTATTTTAAAAGTTCCAACAGATAAAAATGTTGTTTTACCAGGAGATAATGGTATTTACACTTTTACAAAAAAAGATCAAGGAGTGATGAAATTTTCTCGGGCTGTTGTATTTTCTGAAATTGGGAAACATCAATTGGAAGTGTATAAATACGATAAAGATATAGATGAGATAAATTATAATATATTTGGAAAACAACAAGTAGTGGTAGAAAAAAAGATAAAAGATCAAAATCCGGAGAGTGGAGGACAAAAGGTTGTATTATTTACTCCATCTAATAATTCATCTTTTTCGAATCCAAATATTTCTGTAACGGGGAAAGGTCTTCCAAATTCAGATGTAAAAATTCTTCTTGATGGATCTCCTGTATTAGAGGTGAGTCTTGATGGAGAAGGGAAGTTTCAAGGATTATTAAAAAACGTGGAAGATGGAAGTCATATTATAACTGCATATCAAAAATTAGATACTTCGACTGTTTCTGATGATATAAAATTTGAGGTTGATACCAAGGTTTCAGGGATTGTTTCAGGTGTTTTTACTCCTCACGTTGTTACACCTGAAAAAGATGTAACTGTTATTGTTACTGTTGAAAATGATCTTGATATCAAAAAAGTTTTAATTGCTATAAATGATAAAGAAAAGCGAGAAATAACAGCACAAAAATTGGGAAATAAAAAGTATCAGGCTATTGTAAAGGCTCCAAGTGAATTAGGAGAGTATACTTTGTCTGCAATTATTATTGATAAACTTGAAAATAAGGGAACAACGAAGTTATCACCAAAACTTACCGTAAAAGAGGAAGAAATAAAGCCAGAAGGAATTAAAAATTTACATGCTATATATGATGAAAAAAAACAAATAACGACATTATCATGGGATTTTCTTACAAAACCACCTCTGGTGTATATCGTTCATTCTGGTATTACAAATAATGAAAGTGATTTGAAAAAAATTAAAACGGTATCAAATAAAACAAATACAGTAGAAT
>JALUEA010000064.1 GCA_027053135.1 Candidatus Altimarinota bacterium | reverse complement strand
GATAAAAGCCTTAGAAAATCATTAGAATATGCCTCAGGACTGATAAAAAATAATGATATGGTTCTACTTCATGACCCTTCTCGAACTATTTTTTCTATTTTACAACAAGAAAAAGAAAAAGGTATTTCATTTTCTGTCCTTGTTGCAAGTCAAGACCAAAAGAAAACTGCTATTATTATTCACTTCTTACAAGAAGAAAATATTCCGTTCCAAGTTATTCCTGAATATTTACTTGAACATTTAAAAGATTCTATTGATTGTTGCTTTGCAGGAGCTGTCACAGCAAACTCTTCTCAAGAAATCATTGGAGATGCAGGAACAAATGCACTTTTAACAGAGTTACAATCATGGAATATTCCTGTATATCTTCCTATTACTACTGATAAATTTAGTCTCTGGGAAGCACAAGAAAAACATCATACCCTTAAAACAAAAATAAAATATACCCAAGAAGGAAAAGAATACGAAAAACTTATTTTTTCTCATGATCGATACCCATTTACCCTTGTAACAAAATTTATAACAAATAAAGGAATTCTTTCCCCTAATGAGTTCTTAAATCTCTACAATAAATACTATAAAGATGCAACAGAATGGCGAAATGAAAATCATGTATAAAAAATATATACATTCCAATACCAATTATGAGAAACTGTATATAACAAAAGACTGTGTTCTCTTTCCGTGTTTATGATTCTCTCGAAACAACAATTTGCAGATAAACTTGCCAATAATACATTAAAAATTGCCTTTATTGGAATGTCTAATACAGGAAAAAGTTTTCGATCAAATGAACTTCATGATTTAAAGAACTTTGAATACTTCCATGTAGATGATGCCATTGAAAAAGCACTTGGATTACAATCTATGGCTGAAATGGCAGAATGGATGGGATATCCATTTGATGATCGATATAAAAAACGATCCGAACTCTATTTACAACTTGAAGAAAAATTTACACGATATACTCCTCACAATACGAATAAAAATTTCGTATTAGATACTACTGGTAGTGTTGTGTATTTAAGTGAGGAAACAAAAAAATATTTATCAGAAAATTACTTATTGATACTCCTTGATATCGAACAAGATAAAATAGAACACATGATACAACTTTTCTTCAAAGAACCCAAAAGTGTGTACTGGGACAAAAGTTTTTCTCAAAAAAATGGAGAAGACAATATAACCGCTCTCAAACGATGTTACCCACAACTCCTAGAAGAACGAAAAAAACGCTATAGAGAATTTGCTGATATTATTATTCCAGGAGAAATATCACAATACAAAGGACTTTCTATAGAACGATTTCTTGAAATAATTACATTTGCACTCCCTAATACACTCTAATCCACTTCCATATGACATTTCTTAGCACAAGAGGATACAAAAATGAAAATGATACATTTTTAGATGTTGTTCAAATGGGACTTGCTCCAGATGGAGGTCTTTTCGTACCCGAAACATTTCCTCATATTTCGTTATCTGAAATTAATGATCTTCAACAACTATCATATCAAGAAAGAATCTTTCGTATCATACGAAAATTTAAACTTTCTATTACAGATGATGCACTATTTGAAATGATTCAAAAAGCATATAAAGGATTTAATAACAAAAAAATTTGTCCTCTTTCTCAATACAAAGAAAACACACATATCCTTGAATTATTTCATGGCCCAACAGCAAGTTTTAAAGACATGGGACTCCAACTCACTCCACATTTTTTCGAAACAAGTAATACTGATCCAGATCAAAAATTTTGTATTCTTACTGCCACATCAGGTGATACAGGAATTGCTGCTATAGAAGGATTTAAAAAAATCAAAAATACTTCTGTATTTGTTATTTATCCGAAAGATGGTGTAAGTGCAATACAAAAAAAACAAATGCAATCAGTAACAGATAGCAATGTAAAAGTTCTAGGAGTAGATGCTGATTTTGATTTTTGTCAAAATGCAACAAAACAATTATTTAATGATGAACACTTTACCAAAACTATACAAGAAAAATATAACACAAAATTTGCTGCAGGAAATTCTATGAACTGGGGACGATTACTTCCACAGATTGGATACTATTTTTCTGCATATGCTGATTTACTAGAACAAGGGAAAATACAACTTGGAGAAACAATTGAAGTATGTGTCCCTTCAGGAAATTTTGGAAATATTTTAGGTGCATATATTGCAAAAATAATGGGACTTCCTATTTCAAAATATATTTGTGCATCAAATGAAAATAATATTTTAACTGAATTTTTAAATACAGGAATATATGATATTTCCCAAAAACACCTTATAAAAACAGATTCCCCTTCTATAGATATTTTAAAATCATCAAATATTGAACGATTACTATACCTCGTAACAAAAGATACCACTCTTGTAAAACACTTATTTGAAGAACTTAATACCGTTAAAAAATTTTCTATATCACCTGCAATAAAAGAAAAAATACAACAAGACTTCGTTGCTGATTTTTGTACCGAAAAAGAAATGCAAACAACACTCCGCACTGTATATACCGAAAAACAAAAACTCATCGATCCACATACCGCTGTGGCAGTATGTGTATCAAATAAAATTCCACAAGAAAAAAATACACACCGTATTATCGTCTCTACTGCTCATATAGGGAAATTTAAGCCTGCAATAGAAAAAGCTCTTCAAACAAAAGATATACAATACTCACATCAAGAACATAAAAATTTACAAGCTCTTCAGACCAAAAAAAATGTCCAAACTGATTTTATTTCTAATTCATATAATGAACTTCTTTCCTCTGTAGAACACTTTTTAAAAAAGAATTCATAATGCAACGAGATACTATAAAACCGTATAAAAAAGAAAAAGAAATTTCGTATTTTTTAAAACTCTATATTCTCTTAATAATTGGATATATATTATTTTTGTTTTATTATATTTATTCAGAATTAGTAAAAACACACCAATCACAACAGAATCTTACAGCAAAAGAAGAAGAACTTACCATTCTCAATAAAAAACTTTCTCAACTTGAAAAAATAAAAAAACAAATGAGTACTCCTCAATATAAAGACCGTATGAATAAAGAAATAAAAGGAAAACTCCAAGAAGGCGAACACCAATTCAAAACTCCACAAATACACAAAAAAACCAAAAAAGAAATTCAAATACAAGAAGCACAACTGTATTTACAAAAACCAATAATAGAAGAATGGAAAGATGTTTTTTTTCATCAAAAATAGAATATTAAAAATTATCTATAAATATGCAGTACATTACGAAAGAATTCTTACAATATATAAATATATGTGATACACAAATCGTGAAAAACTTTCCACATTTTTCAAAAAAAGAAATGTTGCTTTCACGAATAACAAAGCTTACAGAAGAAACTGGAGAACTTGCGAATGAAATACTGGCAACAATTGGATATCAGCGTCCAGAAAAACTCCAAAATCATTCAAAACAAACATTAGAAAACGAATTTGCCGATATTTTTATAAGTGCATTACTTCTTGCAAAAGAAGCAGATATAGATATCAATAAAGCTATAAAC
>JALUEA010000063.1 GCA_027053135.1 Candidatus Altimarinota bacterium | reverse complement strand
ATCCATAATAATTAAATTGTTATATGTACAGTACAATTAAAAAATATATTCACTACTCACAACTTCCTCCACAAAATATTCGTTTATTTTTTTCATGCTGAATATTTGTTATAGCATAATGAATCTTTTGATTTTTGTCATGTAAATAAAATAAATATTTTGTATCTGCAGGAGTAATTGCTGCTTTTAGAGAATCTTCTCCTGGATTTGCAATAGCATGCGGTGGTAACCCCTTATACTTTCGTGTATTAAAAGAATTATCATTTTGTAATTCTCCTTGCGTTAATGCAGAAGAATCTTTTTGCAAAATATATCTCAATGTCGCATCTGCTCCTAATGGAATATGTTTTTGAATTCTATTCCATAAAATACCAGAAATCATCATAGGTTCTGTTCCAGTATGCGTACTTGATTCCTTTTCAATGATAGATGCCATTGTAACAATTTCATGAAGTGTTTTTCCATTGAATCCATCTATAATCCCAAGTTTTTTTGCTCGTATTTCAAAAGTTTCTAGCATTTTATTTGCAAATCGTTGCGGTGTTAAATCTGATTTTTTCATTTTATATGTTGCTGGAAAAAAATATCCTTCTAAATACGATCTTTTCTGCAAAGGGGTAAAACTCGCAATAAAATCAAACTGCGAAAAAGTACATGATTGCAACACACATTTCTCAAATTCTCCCTTTTCAAAAATATGATGTGATGCTAATCGTTCATCAATTTCAGAAATAGTCAATCCTTCTGGAATTAAAATTTTTATAAATTCTGCTTTTGTCGTTAATTTTTTTGCTATTTCAGAAAGTGTCATAGTATTACTCAATTCATATTTCCCCGAATATAACTGAGAATCTAAATTATGCTCTTTGAGATATCGTAAAAAATATGATGCAGATGAAATAAAATGTTTTTTTTCCAAACTATCGGCAATATCACGAGGAGAATTTCCATGTGAAACAATAAATGTTTCACTTTTTTCTATAGCATTTTCCTGATCTACAACACTTTCATTTATAGCTGATTGATACGAAAAATTATCGTAATAATAATATCCACCACCAAATAAAATTCCCCAAATAAGTAATTTCCACCATTGTCGTTTTCTCGAAACATTTTGAGTACTTTGAAGTCTTTGATGATTTCGCATAGTGCATTTTTAAAATGAATACTCCAACATACTACAACACCCCTTTTGTAGAAACAATATCAGTTCCAAAAACTTTCACTCCATCTCGTAAACATCGTGCAAACGCTTTAAAAGAAATTTCTACAATATGATGCGTATTTTTTCCTTCTAACTTCATATGCATATTTATTCCAGAAGCAACACAAAAACTCTGATAAAAATGTTGTAACAATTCTGTTGGAAAATCTCCTACATATTCACGCATTTTAGGTGCAGAAAAAATAAATTCTGGACGATTAGAAATATCAATAGAGACTGTAGCAAGCGCTTCATCCATAGGAAGAATTTTCTCAATAGCATGAGCATATCGAGTAATTCCTCGCTTATCCCCCAATGCTTTTTTAAATACTTCTCCAAGAGTCAAGGCAACATCTTCTATAGTATGATGTTCATCTATTTCTAAATCTCCATCACATGAAATTTGTAAGTCGAAATTTCCATGTTTTCCAATTTGCTCTAACATATGATCAAAAAATTTTAATCCTGTATCTATTGAATACTTTCCAGATCCATCAAGATTCATATCAATAAAAATTTCTGTTTCCTTTGTTTTTCTCGAAACAATTGCTCGTCGAGGCCGTTCCAAAATTTCTGTAGCAATAGTGTTCCACGAAGTATTTTCATCTAACAAAATACCTACTACACCAATATTCTCTGCAAATTCCATATCCGATTTCCTATCTCCTATCATATAAGAGTTTTCAAAATCTATATTTCCTCTATTATCTTTTAAAAAACTTCCAAGGATTCCAATTTTTGGTTTTCGGCATTCACAATTTTCTTCTGGGAAATGAGGACATTCAAAAATTTCTTCAAAATGAATTCCTTCTCCTGCAAAAATTTCTAAAAATTTTTTATTAATTTTTTCATAATTTTCTCGTGGATTAGCATCTGTTCCAAGCCCATCTTGATTTGTCACCATTACAAGTGAAAATCCTGCTTCAGAAAATTTTTTAAGAGCAGAAATAACTCCTGGTAAAAGAACCATTTCCTCCAATGAATTAACCTGAAAAGTAACAGGAGGCTCTTGAATCAATGTTCCATCTCGATCGACAAATAAAATTTTTTTCATACTTTTTTTATTGTATCTTCACTATTTTCTTCTTACTACCACTGCATTTTTATGAGCATCAAGACCTTCTTCATGTGCCATAATTTCAATAGTATCTCCTAAATTTTCTAATCCTTGTTTCGTAAGATGTTGAAAGGTAATCCATTTTCCAAAACTTTCAACCGATACTCCAGAAAAGTTTTTCGCAAACCCACTTGTTGGTAATGTATGATTTGTTCCACTTGCATAATCCCCTGCTGATTCACATGCATATTCTCCACAAAATACCGAACCAGCATTCACAATACGAGGTAATAAATCTTCCCAATCTTTTGTATGAAGAATTAAATGCTCTGGAGCATATTCATTAGAGATTTCTACTGCTTCTTCTCGTGTTTCACATACAACAATAAAACTTGATTCTAATGATTTTTTTGCCACTTCACTTCGAGGAAGAGATAATAATTGTTTTTCTATTTCTAATAATGTTTTCCGTGCTACTTCTTCAGAAGTTGTTACTAATACCGCTTGTGAATCAACTCCGTGCTCTGCCTGTGAAAGGAGATCAGAAGCAATAAATTCTGGATTTCCTGTTTCATCAGATAACACCAAAACCTCACTTGGTCCCGCTGGCATATCAATTGCCGTTCGCCCAGAAATTTTTAATTTTGCAGCAGTAACAAATGCATTCCCAGGTCCAAAAATCTTATCTACTTTCGGAATTGTTTCCGTTCCATGAGACATAGCAAAAATTGCCTGAGATCCTCCTATCTTATAAATCTCTGAAACTCCCGCAATTTTTGCCGTTAATAAAATTGCAGGATGAACTGTTCCATCTTTTTGAGGCGGTGTGCATAAAACAATTTGTTTACATCCTGCTATTTTTGCAGGAATAGCAAGCATCAATAACGTTGAAAAAAGTGGTGCTGTGCCTCCAGGTATATACAATCCTACTTTTTCTATAGGACGAAATTCTTGCCAGCATTCTACTCCTTCCATCGTCTCAATTTTGTCACTTGAAAGTCGCTTTTGTGCTTTATGAAATTTCGTAATATTCATAAAAGCTTGCTCTATTGCTTTTAGTAATTTGGGTTTTTCTCCTTCAATATTTTTTACCGCAGAAAGTATTTCTTCTGAAGAAACCAAAAAATTATCAAGTTTTACTCCATCAAACTTTTCTGTTAATGCTTTCAACTCATTATCCCCATTTTTAATAATATTTTTTTCTATCTCGGTAATAATTGCAAAAACTTTTTCATAATTAATTCCCGACCGCTTACATAAATCTTGTAATGTAAAGTCCTTTGTAAAATCTTGAAAATCTGGAGTATCACATTTCTCCGA
>JALUEA010000062.1 GCA_027053135.1 Candidatus Altimarinota bacterium | reverse complement strand
GTATTATGGAGAGAGTGAATAGTATATTACAGAAAAAAGATCGAGAATTTGCATTACAGTTTCATGCGGAGTTAAAAGAAATGTACACGCTTGTAAAAAATGCTCAACATATTGTGTTAATTTCGCATCAGCGTCCAGATGGAGACACTTCTGGAAGTGCAATGGCGTTAGCACATGTATTAGAGGGGTTTGGAAAAACAGTTACTCTTTTTGATACAGATGGCTTGCCAAAAGAGTTTCACTTTACTGAAAAGGCATTGGAATATACAAATGTGTTTACCCCTTCTCAGTATGACCTTGCTATTTGTTTGGATGGAGGAACGTATAAAATGTTTGGGTTACATGAAGAGTATCCAGACTTGTTTCATCAACAAACAAATACTCCAAAGTTATCAAAAAAATTACCACTTATAAATATTGATCATCATGTTTCTAATGAAATGTATGGAGATGTAAATATTGTTCTTGGTTCTGTTGCTTCTACGACTATTATGGTTGCAAAGATTTTACGAGTATTACAATGGGATATTACACCAGAAATGGCAACATGTTTACAGATGGGGTTGTATACAGATACAGGATCATTGTTGCATTCAAATGCAACTGCTGAAACATTTGCGGAAGCAAGTTTTTTATTACGAAAAGGATCAAATATTTCTGCAATTTCCAAACATATTTTTCGAACCAAATCGATAGAAAAATTAAAATTATGGGGGAGAGTTTTATCAAGAGTGTCACAAGATCATGAAGGTATAGCTTCATCGTTTGTGCGATCGTGTGATTTTCAACAAACAAATGCATCTCTTGATGATCTTACAGGAGTTGTTGATTATTTGAATTCGGTTCCAGATTCTTTTTATTCTCTTTTACTAACAGAGCGAAGTGATGGAAAAGTAAAAGGATCAATGCGAACATTACGAGATGATGTGGATTTAACAGAAATCTCAAAAATATTTGATGGAGGTGGACATAAAAAAGCATCGGGGTTTGCTATTAAAGGAAAGTTAAAGACGTATTGTGAGTGGCGAATTGAAAATAAATCAGGGTATCCAGAGAATTTTAGAAGTATTCATATGGCATAATAGGAAGAAAATCTATACTATTGTGGTATAGTTTTCTTTGATTTTATTATTCATTGTATGTCTCATAAAAAAAAACGGGTAAATTTTAATAAACATCAGGTATTAGAATATGAAAAAGAAAGTGTTTTGTTTTTACGAGAGTTACTTACCGATATTCCCAAAAATATTAAACGACTTGAAGCACGAAAAAATCATTTTGCTCAAAAACATAATATTCCGACTTTAAAGAATAGAGAATTGATTGTTGCAGCACAAAAAAATAATATTACGCTTCCAGATGAATTGTTGCAGATTATTCAAAAACGAGCTGTTCGAACTGTTTCAGGAGTGTCTCCTATAGGAATGCTAACGAAACCGTTTGACTGTCCAGGACGGTGTATTTATTGTCCAACGGAAGAGAGAATGCCGAAAAGTTATATGAAGAATCAACCTGCAGCGGCTCGAGCGTTACAGAATAATTTTGATCCTTTTGATCAAGTAAAAAATCGTATTATTTCACTGACAGAATCAGGACATCCGGCAAGTAAATTAGAAATTATTGTAATGGGGGGGACATGGAGTTTTTTGCCAAAAACATACCAAAACTGGTATATAAAAAATATTTACGAGGCAGCAAATAGTTTTGATGAAGAGAATGATAGTGATACTGTAAGAGATACGAATTCTGTTCGAAATAAAAAAAAACCTGTATTGTTTATAGATTTTGATGGAGTGATTGCAGATTCGTATGATTTTGTTTTTCAAAATTCAATACAATTGTTTCGTGAACTTGGAAGAAATATTACGAAAGATGAAGTAAAATTCATTTTTACACAGCATAATGTGTGGAATTTTGAAAGAGCAGATGATATTAAAGAAAAGTTATCATGTATTGAGCGTGAACGGTATTGTGAAGAAGTCTCAATTTTTTCAGATATTGTTCCTTTATTGCAAACACTTTCTCAGTATTTTGATATTGTTATTGTATCATCGAATCAAAAATATATTATTGAAAAATTTTTGAAAAAATATTTTCTTTCTGGTTTATGTAAAACGGTTATTGGACGAGAATCAGAGTCTTCGAAAAGTGAGATAATGAAAAAAATTTTGGAAGAGTATAATCAAAACCCCAGTGATACTTTTTTTATAGGAGATACCGTTTCTGATATGAAAGAAGGAAAGCGTGTAGGAGTAAAAACATTAGCAGCAGGATGGGGGAAAATATTTTCTGCTGAAGAATTAAAAGAATATAATAAAAAAGAAGCGTTAGGAATTTTTCGTATTTGTTCAACAGTACAGGATTTAGAACGGTTATTGGATTTAGATGAAACGCATTTGAAGGCAGGAAAAAATGAAGGAGATATTATAGAAAAAGATGCTACAGAGTTTTCTGAAAAAATTATTTCTTTAGAGGAAATAGAACAGAAAATGAATGCGAAAAGTTTAGCGGAAGTACAAAAAATAAATGAAACAGCATCTCATAGAATTATTGGATTAACACTTGAAACGCGTCCAGATTTTATTACTGAACAAGAGTTGATTCGTATGAGGAATTATGGGTGTACGAGAATTGAGATTGGAGTTCAAACATTGAATGATCAGGTGCAGAAAATTACAAAACGAGGACATGGAAGAAAAGAGGTTATTCGAGCAATGAAACGAATGAAAAATTTTGGATTTAAAGTATGTTTTCATCTTATGCCAGGGTTACCGGGATCTACTCCAAAAACTGATTTAGAAATGATGAGAGAAGTATTTGAAAATCCAGATTTCCGTCCAGATTTCATTAAGATTTATCCATGTATGGTATTACCAACTGCTGAATTAGAATCTATTTGGAAAGCAGGAAAGTTTGAACCAATGCATGATAAAGAATTAGTAAAATTATTAGTGAAGTTTCAAACATATGTTCCAGAATGGACACGAGTTATGCGATTAATGCGTGATATTCCTGTTACGAATATTTTAGATGGAGCAAAGTTTTCGAATTTACGACAAATACTACAAGAACAACCCAAAAAATTATTAGAAATTGTTGGAGAAAAATTTTATAAAGAAAATAATTTAGAGAAACGAGCAAAACATTTGTTTCGAGATATTCGTTCACGAGAAGTTGGATTTGCTACTGAAAAGGCAAAAAAACCTTTTTTGAAAAGACGAGATTATGAAGCATCAGAAGGATTAGAAGTGTTTTTAAGTTTTGAAAGTGATGATGAGTCACAATTATTTGCATTGTTACGGTTAAGAAATCCATTAAATGCTGATGTAATTCAGAATGAAGATTTTCGAGACGTATTAGAAAATTCTGCTCTCATTCGAGAGGTTCATAGTTATGGTGCTGAAATTTCTGTTGGAGATGGGGAAGGAACTGAAGAAAAAGGACAGCATAGGGGGCTTGGACGAAAACTTATTGCAGAAGCAGAAAAAATAGCAAAAGAAGAATGGAAGAAAGAAAAAGTTGTTATTATCGCAGGAGTTGGAACACGAGAGTATTATAGGAAATGGGGGTATAAAGAAGAGTGTGGGTATATGGTAAAGAGGATATAAAG
>JALUEA010000061.1 GCA_027053135.1 Candidatus Altimarinota bacterium | reverse complement strand
GTTTTAAAGGAGATGTTTTTTTTGTTTTTTGGAGAAAAACGCGTTCTTTTTGAAGTTGGTGGAGGAAGTGAATGTATGGCAAGATCTATTGATTTATCACAAGAAAAAGAAAAAGCACAATGTGATGTAGCGTGTACAATAGGAAATGCATTAGCTTCGGTATTAGAATCGGTATCGACATCTGTTGAAGCAAATCCTGTGGCATTAAACATTGCTCGATTGGGGGTGCAGTGGACTGCAGAGGAGTTAGCGGTTCTAACATCATTGTTGGGAGCGTCTGGGTATTTGTCTGTACAGGCTTTAGGGAGAGATTCTAACAAATTTCAGTTTTTTAAAGGAAAATCTTGTCTTAATCCGATACAATTACCGCCAAATATTGAAGCAAAAATATTACAATCTCCAACATTAAAAGATTTTGTAAGAAAAGTGCCAAAAACACGTAGTCGTGATGCAAGAAATTTTTCTCGTCCTCATATTTTGGGTAATAAACCCCTTAAGAAGAGTCATGGAACAGAGTTTGTTCCACCAAAGAGAGAGAATGCAACTGTACGATCTGTTCCGGGCAATCAATTACAAGGAAAAGAAAATGTACGTGTATTTCCAAAAATGAAAATGAAGAATGAAGTTGTATCGCTTATTTCTGAAAAGGTACATGTAACCATAGAAGACGAAAATAAAGATAATGAGTTTGTGTGTTCTGCATTAGAACGAGAAAATATGTTTGTAGATATTGAACATAATCATATAGATATTGTTACGGCACAAAATGGAGAAAAATATTTATTACGGTCGAATACTTCTTCATATGAGAAACCTGTTGCGGTGAATTTGAAAACAAAAGAAGTTTTTTTGTATTCAAGATTACCGAATGGAACATTGCATTTAAATCGTATGTATGAGATGAAGCCAGATGAACATGGAAATGCTGTTCCACGTCGTATTCATTATGATCGTTTAAATAAAGTTGTAAGTTTTAAGAAAGCACAAATTTTGAATAAGTATGGGCTTTCTGGAGTTGAATTTTTTGAAAAAAATATAGCAAAGTATTTAGAAGAATAAATGGAAAAATTATATATATAAAAAAATATTTTTTATGATAATATAAGAACGATTTTTTTATATGCGTTTTTCGTGTCTGAAACTCCAATGCAAAAACAATGGACAGAAATGAAAAAAGAAGCAGGAGACTGTATTCTTTTTTTTCAAGTAGGAGATTTTTTTGAAATGTTTGGAGATGATGCGGTTGAGGCATCTGAAATTTTAGAAATAGCCTTAACAGCACGACATAAAGAAAAAAATACACAACCTATGTGTGGTTTTCCTATACGATCTGCAGAAAAATATATTGCAAAATTAACAAAGAATGGAAAAAAAGTAGCAATAGTAGAACAAATAACTCCACCAGGAAAAACAAAAATAGTACAACGAAAAATTACTCGAATTGTTACCCCTGGTACTACCTTTTCTGATCAGGTATTGGAATCTGGAAAATCAAATTTTATAGCGGCTTTGTTTGCTGTGGAAAATGATATCGCGGTGGCATTTGCAGAGTTATCAACAGGGGAGTGTTTTGTACAAAATTTTTCACATATTGCTGATGCAGTGAAAGAAATAAGTATACGAGATGTTGCAGAGGTCTTATTAACTCCAGAACAATTTAAGGAATATTCAGAATATTTTAATTATTTTTCAGGAGTGTTATCGCGTCATTTCGTTCCAGATAATACTGAACGCTTTGTAAAAAATTTTTTTAAGGTACAAACCTTGAAAGCGTTTGCTATAGAGAATAATGGTACTGCTATTGCTGCAACAGCGTTGTTATGTTCATTTTTAGAAGATACTCAAAAAATTGAATTATCGTATTTTACTGGAGTTAGTTATAGAACAAATAAAAATGTTTTAGGGTTAGATATTGATACTATAAAAAATCTTGAGATTTTTGCATCAAATTCAGGTGATAAAAATAATGGATTGTTTAAGCATATCAATTATACAAAAACAGCAATGGGAGCTCGAATGTTACAGGAGCGAATGATTCAGCCGTTTGCAGAGAAAGAAAAGATTCTTGAAGAATATGATAAAAATACCGCATTGGTGGATTTTCCAGATTTACTTCATGAAATACGAAATTCGTTTAAAAATGTGGCAGATATTGAACGGATTATTGCACGGGTTTCTACAAAACGAGCTTCTATTTCAGATTTTGTATTGTTACAAAAATCAATAGATGAACTCGATATGTTGACGAAAAAAATAGACACTATTCTTGTAGATATTACAGAGTCTACAGGAAACGAGTATCGAGAAGGATATGATGGTGAAAATGGTAAAAAAGATCAAAAGAGTGTAGAACAGTGGAGAAAATGGAATGAGTATTGTAAACAATTATTACATTGACATATTAAAATATTTATAATGATAGCGTTTGTAAAAGGAGTCGTATTTAAAAAAAATGAAAAGGAAAAGGATTCGAGTATTATTATAGATGTTAATAATATTGGATATGAGGTTTTTGTGCCACAGAGAATTGTATCGAAGTATAGAGTGGGTGATGAAATTCTTTTGTATACTTTTCAGAGAGTTGCTGAAAATATAAATGATTTATATGGTATGGAAACGCCAGAAGAATTAGCTTTTTTTGAAACGGTACTTTCTGTGTCTGGAATTGGTCCGAAGAGTGCGTTATTGATGAGTGAAATGTCGTTTGTAGAAATTGAAAAGGCAATTGAAGAAGAAAATATTGCATTTTTAACGAAAGTTCCTGGAATAGGAAAAAAAACAGCTTCTCGAATGATTTTAGAGTTAAAAGGAAAACTTCCGAAATTTTCAGTTGAGTATAATACAGGTGATGATAGTGTTTTGGTATCAGAGGCAAAACAGTATAAAGATGTAAAAGCTGTTTTAACAACATTAGGTTTTGTCAAGCGTGATATAGATGTGTTATTTGAACAATCCGAATTTTTATTAGAAATAGAGGGATTATCTGATGAGAGTATTGTAAAAATTGCATTACAAAAACTATAAACTATAACAATATATTTATGATAGGAGTTATTAATTATAACGCAGGAAATATACAATCAGTGTGTAATACGCTTGATCAAATAGGGGTTTTGTATAAAGTGAGTGAAAATCCACGTGATTTTGAACAGGAGAATATTACAAAGATTATTTTTCCAGGAGTTGGACATGCAAAAAGTTGTATGGAGGAATTACAAAAACGAAAATTTGATGTTTTTTTACAGAATACGCAGAAATCGGTATTAGGAATTTGTGTTGGAATGCAATTGTTATTTGAGTATTCAGAAGAGGGGAATGAGGAGGGAAAGAATACAGAGTGTTTAGGGATAATTAAAGGTTCAGTAAAAAAATTTAACGAGTCGGAAGTTCCTATTATTCCTCATATGGGATGGAATGAAGTATCATATATTGCACAAAATCATTGGATATTGAATGGAATAGAAGACTATTCTGATTTTTATTTTGTTCATTCATATTATTGTTTTCCGCGGAATAGAGAAGATATTGTAGGGATGACAGATTATTATCAGTGTAGTTTTTGTTCGGTTGTACAGCATAAAAATTTTATAGGAGTACAGTTTCATCCAGAAAAATCAAGTACGATAGGAAAAAAAGTATTAGAAAATTTTGTGAAATAATTTTCTAAAATTTT
>JALUEA010000060.1 GCA_027053135.1 Candidatus Altimarinota bacterium | reverse complement strand
GAACGGTTGGTTCTGGATTTTTTTTGGATTTATTATACGATAACAACTGGTTTTTCGTTGATGTTACGATGGTATCATGAACGGAAAAGTAGAAACTTGGTATATATAAAAGTTACGATGCCAAGAGCTGATTCAAAAGCAGATGAGGAGAAACGAACTCATAAAGATTTTAAAGAAGCTATTGCGGTTATGTCGCAGTTCTATAGGTCAATGTATGAAATTTCCGATTTGAACTGGTGGCATTTTATTTTATCAAAAATTTGGGACTTAAATGATATTTCGTGTGAACTTGTAATGATAAATCGTCAATTACAGTTTTATATTGTTTGTGATGAGTATTATCAGTCTATTGTAGAAAAACAATTAACAGCATTGTATGCATCTGTAGAAATTGAAACGACGCGAAAAGATTATCCTTTTAAAACAAAAGGGTATGCAATGAATGGATATAATATTTTTACGAAAAAAGATGATTATTATCCGATTAAAATGTTTAAGGAAATGGAGGAGGATCCTTTAAATGATATTACAAATGTTTTTTCTAAATTAGGATCAGATGAAACCGCAGCTATTCAATTTATTATAAATCCAATTGGAGATGAATGGAGGGAAGAAGCATTACGAATTTCATCACTTTTATTTAAGGAGAAAAAGGTTGAAAAATTTCCGAAAATATTAGATATTCCAGTATTAGGAATGATATTGCGATTTATTGGTGTGTTATTTACTGGAAATACTGATATTTTAAAATCAAATGATTCGAAAGATTCTGGAGGAATTGTTCGAATGTTATCTGCAAAAGAAGAAGCAATTAAACGAATGGGATTAAAAGCAGGAGAAGAACCGTTTATGGTAAATATTCGAATGCTTGTATGTGCAAAAACAAGTCAGCGGGTTGAAGGGTTACTGAATGATATGCTTATAGCATTTACTGTATTTCGGGATGCTTATTCAAATTGGTTTGATTATAGCCGTATTTTCCCTATTGATGTGGTAAATAAATGGTTGATATATCATGGGTTTAAACGACGGCTTGGTCAGGTGTATTTTGGGAAACCAAGTGTTTTAGTACCAGATGAATTATCGACATTATATCATCTTCCTGATTCAAAATATAATAGATCGAGTACTATTGAATGGTTAAAATATAAAAAATTGCCACCTCCAAAAAATCTTCCAACAGAAGGTATTTTGTTAGGATATAATACATATAGAGGGATACCAACACCAGTATATATTGCTCCGTATGATCGATCGCGACATATGTATATTTTAGGGAAATCAGGATCTGGTAAATCGGTATTGCTTTCGTATATGGCACGACAAGATGCAAAAAACGGAACAGGGTTTGGTATTATTGATCCACATGGAGATTTGATTGAAGATGCTTTACGGTATATTCCAAAAGAACGTGCAAGAGATGTTATTGTGTTTAATCCTGCTGATATAGAACGACCTATGGGGTTAAATATTTTAGAAGCAAAAACGGCAGAAGAAAAAGATAGAGCCGCTTTAGATGCCATGCAAATTTTTATTAAAATGTTTGGAAATGAAATTTTTGGACCACGAATTCAACATTATTTTCGAAATGCATGTTTAACATTGATGGATGATGAAGAAGATGGAGCGACTATTTTGGATATTCCACGAATGTTTATTGATGAAGCTTTTCAGAAATATAAAGTAGCTAAATGTCGAAATACAGTTGTTCGGCAGTTTTGGGAAGGAGAAATTGCAAGTACGGGAGATCGAGAGAAACAAGAAATGATTCCATATTTTACATCGAAATTTGGTCCATTTATTTCAAATACTACGATACGAAATATTATTGGACAACCAAAAAGTGCTTTTAATGTTCGAAAAGCAATGGATGAAGGGAAAATTCTTTTGATAAATCTTTCAAAAGGGTTGATAGGAGATACAAACGCTGAATTGCTTGGGCTTATATTAGTAAATAAAGTTTCTATGGCAGCTATGAGTCGTGCTGATATTCCTGAAAAAGAGCGAGTTCCGTTTTTCTTATATGTAGATGAGTTTCAAAATTTTGCGACTGATGCATTTGGAGATATTCTTTCTGAGGCACGAAAATATAAACTGGCTTTGGTGATGGCTCATCAATATATTGCTCAATTAAATCAAGGGAAATTGGGAGGAGAAGTAAAACTAAAAGAAGCAATTTTTGGAAATGTCGGAACAATGATTACATTTAAAATGGGTGCTGAAGATGCTGAATATTTTGAAAAAGAATACGCTCCAGTTCTTTCAAATCAAGATATTTTATCAATTGCAAATTATAAAGCGTATTTAAAACTTTCTATTGGAAATGCTCCATCTCGACCATTTTCTATGGGAACAATTTGGGATCAAACAGGAGCAAATCAAAAGGTTGCAGATATTTTAAAGGAATATTCTCGAATGCGGTATGGAAGAAAGCGAGAATTTGTTGATCAAGAGATTGAAGCTCGACTTGGAATTGTCGAATAAAAAAACTCTTGCTAAAAAAGAGAAGATTTGCCAAAATAGTTTGGCAAGTTTTCTTTTAAATTTGTAATAATAACTTGGTGCATGCCTGAGTAGCTCAACTGGATAGAGTACCTGGCTTCGAACCAGTTGGTTGGGGGTTCGAATCCCTCCTCGGGCACCATTTTTCATTTTTTGAAAAAAAGTTATTTTGTGGGCGGATACCAGAGCGGTCAAATGGGGCAGGCTGTAACCCTGCTGGCTTATGCCTTCGGGGGTTCGAATCCCTCTCCTCCCACCAGTGAGAACAGTAAAAATACTTCAAGAGTTTCTTGAAGTATTTTTTTTAGATATATATTTTTTGTTGTGGAAGTATTTTCTGTGATTTTTCTGTGATGGTAACTGATGATGTATGATGTAATTTAAAAAAAAGAAGCGATATATTATCTCTTCTTTTTTAATTGTTTTAATGTGTATACGAATATATTTCTTTACTTTTTTATGATGGAGTAACTTCTCCAAAGGAGAGTTCGATAGGAGTATCTCTATCGAATACAGATATAATAACCGTAAGTCTTCCTTTTTCTGTATCAACCTCGGAAACTCTTCCTTCAAATGAAGCAAATGGTCCATTATTTACGATTACAATATCACCAACACTAAAGGCTTTTTTAAATACTGGTTTTTCTTCTCCCATTCGTGCTTCAATAATTCCAAACTCTTCAGGTGTTACTGCGACTGGAGTATTTCCAGCTCCAACAAATCCTGTAACATTAGGGGTGTTTCGCACAAGATACCAAGAATCGTCTGTAACAATCATATCAAGGAGAACGTACCCAGGGAAAATACATTTCTTTCGTGATACTGGTTTTCCTTTTCGAAGATGTACTTCACTTTCTTTCGGAACAACAACATTAAATATCTTATCTTGCATATGAAACGTTTCTATTCGTGTTAAAATAGATTTTTTAACAGCATCTTCATATCCAGAATATGTATGAATTGCATACCATTGTCTTCCTTGAGAAGAATCTTGTCGTCCTTTTTGAACTCGTGCAAAGTAATCCACTGGAGTTGACGGTATTGTCTTGTCTGTAGGAGTATCGTGTTTTATTTTTTCAGTACTGTGATGAGTATCATCGAAATTTTCAGTTATATCTGTCATAGTATTGTGTATAGTATGTAAAAATTTTTTTATAGAACTGTATATAAAGCTGAAAATACTCCGCTTAAAATAGAATCTGTAAAGAAGTATAAAACAGTAAATAATAC
>JALUEA010000059.1 GCA_027053135.1 Candidatus Altimarinota bacterium | reverse complement strand
GGACAAGGACTTGGAACGGCTGGACCAGCATCAACTTTTCTTGGACCAGAACACCAACTCTTAAACGAAAACTGGTACGCTCAAATATTTACAGAACTTGGTATTGCTGGCGGTATCCTCTTTCTTATCATAACACTTACAATTATTATTCATTTAAAACAAGAACAATCGATCTATTTTCCTGTAATACTTGCTCTTTTTACTATGGCTCTTTTTACCCATTTATGGGAAGAATCAGCTCTTGCATATACAGTATTTGCTATTCTTGGAATAGAACTGGAAAAATATAAAACTATACGAAAAAATAATACTAATTACCAGTATATGTCTTAAATAAGTCTTTCCCTTTTTCATATAACTCTCCTCTCTGATTCCATAATGCTTCTCCTGTATCGGTAACGGCATTCACATGATTTTTTACACTTTCTGTTACTGTTTTTGTAACACGAGACGGTGAATGTACTATAAACTCTTTAAAACTATTAAACGAGTCTTGTACTTTTTCATAAAACACCCAAGAAAGATACGCACTAAAAATATAAGGTAACAGCATCGTCAAAATATGAAAAACTGTTGCCCATCGTTTTGAAGACACTTGATGCTCTTCTATAGTATACAGTTTTTGTAAAAGTTCTGCGTTTTGTTTCTGAAGATCTCTAATTTCTCGTAAATACTGTTCTGGTCGTGTTTCTTTTATTGAAGCCATTGTTGTTTTCTAAAAATATAAAAATTACAGTATATATATTACAGATTATCATATATACTTTTTATACAACAAATCATTTACTTTTTACTGTATGACACAAGTATTCAATAAAAATACTCATATAAGTTTTCTTCTCAAACTCTCTCCTGATATTACCCTTAAAAGTGATTATGTACGAAAATCACTTATCCGACGATTAACGCAAAATATTCATACTGCATTACAAAAAATTTGTGAGAAATCAGACTTTACCCTTATACGCAAATATGACAGACTCGAACTAGAATTATATTCAATACCAAAAAAACAAGCGGTTATTCAGATATTACAATGTATTTCAGGACTCGCATTTTTTTGGGAACGAGAACAATTTGAACTAAAAGATTTTGATGATATTTTAGCACATATAACACCCAAACTGCAGTATTTACAAAATAAAACATTTAGAGTGAGCGTAAAACGAAATGGAAAACATAATTTTACTTCAAATGATTTAGCACGATATATTGGAGGAGGATTACTTCGCCGAATACAAGGAAGTTCCGTTCAAATGAAAGATTTTGATTATAATGTTCGACTTGAAGTAAAAGATTCTATTGTTTCTCTTCTAACAACACGATACGAAGCTATAGGAGGAATGCCTATAGGGTCAGAAGAACGTGTCGTTTCTCTTATTTCTGGTGGATATGATTCAAGTGTCTCTACTGTTATGATGATACGAAAAGGATGTCCTACAGATTTTTTATTTTTTAATTTAGGAGGATATGACCATAAAGAAGGAGTAAAACAAGTTTCAAAATATATTGCTGATAAATATTCCAATGGATATGTTCCGAATATGATTATTGTACCTTTTGAAAAGGTTATGCAAGAAATTATAGAAAAAACAGAAGAACGATACCGAACAATTGTATTAAAACGATGTATGATGCGTACTGCAGAAACTCTCGCAAAAAAATATAAATATAGTGCAATTGTAACAGGAGAAAGTATTGCACAAGTAAGTAGTCAAACTATTATTAATTTATCCCTTATTGAAAACGCATTACACGATACCCCCCTCTTTCGACCATTATTAACATTTAATAAAAATGAAATTATAGAGTATAGCCGTACAATAGGAACAAATACATTTGCAGAACAAATGCCAGAATTCTGTGGTGTTCTCTCTCACAAACCAGCAACACGAGCAAAACGAGAAGCCGTATTATTAACAGAAAAAAACCTTTCAGAACATCTTATTCGTGATGCCGTAAAAAATACAATAATAGAAAAAATGGATACTCTTCGCTTTGCAACAGAAGAAGATATTCCTATTCAATCAGTTGTTAATCCAAATCAAGTTATTATAGATTTACGACAACCACATGAAATAAAGAAAAAACCAACACCATTTACTGACACTGAAATTACTATTCTCGAAATACCGTTTTATGCCATAAACGAAAAATTCAAAGACCTAGATCAATCAAAAGAATATGTTTTATTTTGTTCTAAAGGAGTTATGAGCAAATCTCATGCACAAGATTTGCGACAAGCAGGATTTACGAATGTATCTATTTTTAAGAAAGGCGTGAAATGCACAAAACAATCATGATACAGTTTTTATACCCATTTTATACATTATTTTATCTTCTATCATACTATGAGTAAAAAAATTGAAAAAATAAAAGCTGATGATGTTGAAATTATTGATACTTCAGAATCATCAACATCTTCAAATCCAACCATTACAAAAATTCGAGCCGATGATGATTCTTCATATTCTTCAAATACTCATAATCCATTTGAAGAAATATTCAAAAAAGCACAAGAACAAGCAAATGGAACACAAAATAATCCTGTTTTTAACATAATAGGAAATATTGAAGAAATAAAAAAAATAAAAGCATATTTCTTTGTTTCTCTCCTCTCAGGAATCATAGGACTCTTTACATTACGAGAATTTTTTGGAACAGTCGCAATTCTCTTTGGTGTTGCGGACCTTTACTGGGGATCAAAACTTACTAAAACAGCCGCACACTTTGGTATTTTACTTGGTATTATAGATTTAATTTTATATATCAATTAGGATCCTCTCATATTTTCCGAAAACATACTCTTTCTTTTATTTCTCCTTATGTCTCTTCAATTCTCTAAATATACCGATAATCTTATTCCAACTATTGTTCAAAATAAAACAAATGGACAAGTCTTAATGCTTGGATTTACCTCTCCTGAATCGTATGAAAAATCAAAAAAAACACGAAAAGTAACTTTTTTTTCACGATCAAAACAAAAGCTTTGGACAAAAGGAGAAGAATCAGGAAATACTCTCAAAATTGAGTATATACAATATGATTGTGATAAAGACACATTACTATATGTTTGTACTCCAACAGGTCCAACATGTCATACAGGAAACACTTCATGTTTTTTTAATACAGAAGAAAAAACTGATGCAGAAATTTTATGGGGAGTATACGAAACAGTTATTAACAGAAAACATAATACACCAGAAAACTCTTATGTTGCATCTCTCTATAAACAAGGATTAGATCGAATTATTCAAAAAGTTGGAGAAGAAGCAGTAGAAACAGTTATTGCTGCAAAAAATGACAATAAAGATGAATTTATTGGAGAATTTGCTGATTTATTATTTCATATGATGGTTCTTCTTTCTGAAAAAAATATTTCTCTCTCTGAAATTATTGCAAAGTTTAAATCTCGAATAAAATAATCCTGTTCTCCTTATTGATCTTTCTTTTTTTCATGATTTATTACGGAATTATAATCGCTTTTCTTTCAACACTCTTTGGACAATTTTTACGCGTAGAAGTTGCAGGTGGAGCATTCTTATTTATAGACATCTTTCTTCCTCTCTTATTTATTGCGTGGTGTATACAACGCGTTATTCAAAAAGAAAATATTTGGGAAGAACTCAAGAAATTTCCTTTATTTTTTGAAGGATTGGTTGTTCTTATCATTTTTTTTCTTTCTTTATTATATGCTGGAATAAATCTCTCATATCAAGAATTTTTTAATAGTGGATTCTATTTATTTCGTTATACCTTTCTATTTTTATTTGCGATTATTACCTATCATGAATTTTCGAAACATCAGATAAATGACGAAAACAATCTTGATAAAAAACTTACTATTCTCCAATACGTTATAT